>NZ_JAOWGQ010000032.1:0-117370 GCF_030333085.1 Citrobacter sp. Cpa228
ACTGGCAGGAAGATAACGGTGTCTGGCACCAGAACGTTTTCGCCTACTACCTCTCCATTGCGTGTAACCACTGTGAAGACCCGGCCTGTACCAAGGTGTGTCCAAGCGGCGCGATGCACAAACGTGAAGATGGTTTTGTGGTCGTGGATGAAGACGTGTGCATTGGCTGTCGCTATTGCCACATGGCCTGCCCGTATGGCGCACCGCAATACAATGCCGCCAAAGGACACATGACCAAGTGCGATGGCTGTCATGAACGTGTTGCTGAGGGTAAGAAACCCATCTGTGTCGAATCCTGCCCGCTGCGTGCGCTGGACTTCGGCCCGATAGAGGAACTGCGTAAAAAACACGGCACCCTGGCCGCGGTTGCGCCGCTCCCTGGCGCGCACTTTACCAAACCGAGCATCGTCATCAAACCAAATGCCAATAGCCGCCCGACCGGGGATACCACGGGTTATCTGGCTAATCCGAAGGAGGTGTAAGATGGGAAGTGGATGGCATGAATGGCCGTTGGTACTGTTCACGGTTCTGGGCCAATGCGTGGCAGGCGCGCTAATCGTCAGTGGGCTGGGTTGGTTTGCCGCCAAAGACGATGTTGTAAGGCAGCGCATTGTTCGCAGTATGTTTTTTCTTTGGCTGGTAATGGGCATCGCATTCCTGGCCTCGGTTATGCATTTGGGGTCTCCGTTACGCGCATTTAATTCGCTGAACAGAGTCGGTGAGTCAGCGCTAAGTAATGAAATTGCCAGCGGTTCGCTATTTTTTGCCGTCGGTGGTTTATGGTGGCTGGTCGCTGTTCTCGGTAAAATGCCTGCTGTATTAGGTAAAATATGGCTGCTGGTAAGCATGCTGCTGGGCGTGGTGTTTGTCTGGGCGATGACTAACGTTTACCAGATAGATACCGTCCCGACCTGGTATAATGGTTACACTACGGTGGCCTTTTTCATGACCATGCTTCTGAGCGGGCCACTCTTTGCCGGTCTGCTGCTGCGTGCGGCTGGTGTTCCTTTTAATGCCAACGTGTTCGCGGGGATAAGTGTGCTGGCGTTGCTGGTTAGTGCGGGTGTGATTGTCCTGCAGGGACTTTCCCTCGGCACAATCCACAGTTCGGTGCAATTCGCCAATGCGCTGGTACCTGACTACGGCCGCTTACAGGTGTGGCGCATCGTCTTATTGGCCGCAGGTCTTAGGTGCTGGATATGCCCGCTTATCCGCCGTAAAGACCCGCATGCCGCTGGGCTGGCGTTAGGTTTAATTTTAGTCCTGGCCGGTGAAATCATTGGTCGTGGTTTATTTTATGGTTTGCATATGACAGTCGGAATGGCTGTTGCAGGTTAACTCTCGGGTGCGGGGCAACCCGCACTGTTCAGGATTGTTTGCATGACCCATTTTTCACAATGTGACAACTTTTCAACCGCTGCGCGCGTTCTGGGCGCATTGTTCTACTATGCGCCAGATAGCGCTGAAGCATCTGCGATGGTCAGTGCGTTAAAAGCTGATGGCTGGCAAGCACAGTGGCCGCTGCCGGATGCTACGTTGTCGCCACTGGCTGCACAGATGCAGACAGATAGCGATGAAACGCTCCCACAAGCCTGGCAACGTTTGTTTATCGGCCCCTACGCTTTGCCATCCCCTCCCTGGGGTTCGGTCTGGCTGGATCGCGAAAACGTGTTGTTTGGTGATTCCACGCTGGCGTTACGTCAATGGATGCGCGACAACGGCATTCAGTTTGCGCTGCAACAGAATGAGCCAGAAGATCACTTTGGTTCGCTGTTACTGCTAACCGCCTGGCTTGCCGAAAATGGCCGCCACACCGAATGTGAACAATTGCTGGCCTGGCATCTGCTGCCGTGGTCGGCTCGCTTCCTCGACGTTTTTATCGAGAAGGCAAACCATCCATTCTACCAGGCGTTGGGTAAACTGGCACGCCTGACGCTGGCGCAATGGCAGTCGCAGTTATTAGTTCCGGTGGCAGATAAACCATTGTTCCGTTAATGTCACCCACGGGCAGGATATTTCCTGCCCATTTCCCACTGAGTTTCGCACGCTGAGCTTTTGCTTCTGCGGCTAATTACCCGCAAAATAGGCCGTCTGAATTTTCCTGTCTGGCAACCCATGCATCGTTTACATGCTTATCCTGATCTGCGTACTCTGTTTCGGCGTCTACTGATCGCCGCACTGATTGGTATCCTTTCAGCCCTGGCCGTTGCAGGATTTCGTCATGCGATGCAATTGCTTGAATGGCTGTTCCTGAGTAACGATACGGGAAGTCTGGTCAACGCCGCGACAAATCTGCCGCCGTTCAGACGCATGCTGACACCCGCGCTCGGTGGTCTGGCGGCTGGACTTTTGCTCTGGGGCTGGCAAAAATTTAATCGCTTACGCCCACAGGCCCCCACAGATTATATGGAAGCCCTGCAGACTGACGGACAGTTCGACGTCAGCGCAAGTCTGGTGAAATCGCTGGCCTCTTTGGTGGTGGTGGCGAGCGGTAGCGCCATTGGTCGTGAAGGAGCAATGATTTTATTGGCCGCATTGGCGGCCTCATGCTTCGCACAACGCTTCACACCGCGTTCGGAATGGAAATTATGGATTGCCTGCGGGGCGGCTGCGGGTATGGCTGGTGCGTATCACGCTCCGTTGGCGGGTAGCTTATTTATTGCCGAAGTGCTGTTTGGCACGTTGATCCTCGCCTCATTAGGGCCGGTGGTTGTCTCCGCCGTCGTCGCATTGTTAACCACCAATGCGCTTAGCGACAGCAACGCGCTGCTGTATACCGTTCATCTGACACGGGAACTGCATGTGCTGGAATATGTGATGATTATCAGTACTGGCCTGTTAGCGGGTCTCTGCGGACCTCTCTTTATGTGGCTTATGACCACCAGCCACAACGGCTTTTTACGCTTAAAACTCGCACCACCAGGCCAGTTAGCCCTGGGCGGGCTGATCGTTGGCCTGTTGTCGCTACTTACGCCTGCGGTGTGGGGCAACGGCTACAGCGTGGTACAATCGTATTTACTCTCTCCTCCTTTGCTCGCCGTCGTCAGTGGGATTTTCATTTGCAAATTGTTGGCCGTACTCGCCAGTAGCGGTTCAGGAGCACCCGGCGGCGTGTTTACACCAACGCTGTTCGTCGGTTTATCGATCGGTATGTTACTGGGTCGGGTATGGGGATTCTGGCTTCCGGGGACGGATGAAATAGCGGTACTGTTGGGTTTAACAGGAATGGCCACACTGCTGGCGGCGACGACCCATGCTCCCATTATGTCGACATTGATGGTCTGTGAAATGACCGGGGAGTATCGACTGCTCCCCGGCCTGTTGATTGCTTGCGTCGTGGCGTCAGTGCTGTCGCGAACGTTACGCCATGACTCTATCTACAGACAACACGCTGCCGAGCATTGACAGACGAATATACTGAGAAAGCTCGCGCTGCTCTGCACGTGGCAAATAAGGCAATTCCCCCATCAACGGTGCCGGTAATTTTTTGCTTAGCACGTCGATGATTTCGGCATAATGCGCCAATCCTGGGTTAATACGGTTCGCTACCCAGCCAATCAACGGCAGCCCGTCACTGGCAATCGCCTGTGCGGTAAGAATGGCATGGTTAATACAGCCTTCCTGAATACCCACCACCATCAGAACCGGGAGTTGCTCCTGTACCACCCACTCCGATAACGGACGCAGATCGTTCATCAAACTACGCCAGCCACCGGTGCCTTCAACAACAACGTGATCAACCTTCTCACTCAGGCTGGCAAGTCCATTGGATAACAGGGTGTAGTTAACAGGACCGCTATGTGCCACGCTACTTTCGTCTTCGCTCAGCGCGATAGGGTTAATCGCCTCGTACGGCAGTTCGATGGATGACACGCTTTGCAGCACCAGTGCATCTTTATTGCGCATACCTTCCGGTGTCTCTTTGCTGCCTTTGGCGACGGGTTTGTAACCCGCCACACGTTTACCCCCTGACGCTAACGCTTGTAGTAATGCGCGGGAAACCACGGTCTTCCCAACAGAAGTGTCTGTACCTGTAATAAAGAAACGCTTCAGCATCACTAACTCCACCGTATGCTCTGAAAATATAAGTCAGGAAAATAAAACAGTGGAGAAAGTCTAAGGTATGACGGCCAGAACCAGCTTGAGATAGCGCAATTTTTCGTACAACAGTTAAAAAATGTTAACCCTGTAATAGACGAATCAACAAAGAACCGTTATACATCGCGTCTTTCACGAGGGCTGCCCCCGCCATCGTCCCCTGATTAGAAAATTGCGTACTTTCGACAACAATGTGCTGGCTGTAGGCCGGAAGCGCCTGTTGACGAATGCTGTCAGCAATCGTCGGGAACAAAATGTCAGCGGCTTTACTGAGTGGAGATCCTATCAATATCTTTTGCGGGTTGAACAAATTCACCATGATGGCCAGGATACGACCGACATGAGTTCCAACGCCGTTAATAATATCTTTCGCCAATAAATCGCCCTGCATGGCCGCCTGACACAGTGCGTCTACTGTCAACGGTTGTCCGTGCAGAGAGGAGCTCATTGACTGCTTCAGTCGCACCTGCGCCAGTTCCAGCACGCTGTCGACGCTGGCGATCGTTTCCAGACACCCATGATTACCGCAGTAGCAACGTTTGCCGTAAGGGTCCACCTGCGTATGACCTATTTCGACCAGGCTGCTGCTGCCTGCATGCAGTAAATGACCATCAGTGATCACCCCTGCACCCACGTTGTGATCGATGACCACCTGAATAACATCACGCGCCCCGCGTGATGCACCAAACAGCGCTTCGGCCATGGTCCAGGCGCTGATATCGTGCTGAATGTATACCGGCACGCCGGTATGCCGCTCCAGCGTTTCGCCGAGCGGCATCTCTTTGACGTCATCATAGAACGGCATACGATGTACGATACCGTTCTCGGTATCAATAATGCCGGGTAATGTAATTGCGATGGAAGTCAGGCGTTCGAGTTTTTGCTGGTGACGAATAAAAAACTGATCGACTTGCGCAACAACCCGTTCCAGTAACGATGTCTCGCTGATCAGCGCCATTTCAAGACAATCCTCTACCACAAGTTTGCTGCTCAGATCGCGCAGCGCCAGGAAAATCTCGCCACGACTAATACGAATAGAAAGGTAATGCCAGGCTTCCGTTTCGACAACCAGCCCAACCGCCGGACGTCCGCGGTTACCGGCTTCTTTTATTTCCAGCTCCTGCACCAAATGCGCTTCCAGCATTTCTCGGACAATTTTGGTAATACTGGCAGGTGCCAATTGTGCCAGGCGAGAGAGATCAATACGCGATACCGGTCCCAGCTGATCAATCAGACGATAAACCGCGCCCGCATTGGTCTGCTTAATTTGATCGATATGCCCAGGCTGACTATCAGCAACCACCACTTACTCCCTTTATTTTCGCGCTCCGAAATAATCTGTAGACTATGGTGAAGCACTTCAATGGCTTCCGTCAACTTTTTGCTTAGCCTTGTGATTTACTGCACATTTTCGACCGTTTTTAAACTAAATTAACCGCGCTGCACCGCGGCTAAAAGCTGCTGGCGAAAACGTTGCGCTGCGTGGCTTTGTTCATGATGCTTCGGCCACACCAACCACATTTCGGAGACCGCATCGTCTTCGGCAATAGGGATCCAACACATTTCATACAATTGCACCCGCTTAAAAGAGGCTGGCAAAATGGAAACCCCCAACCCTGCTGCCACCAGTCCAATGATGGTCATCGCCTCACCGACCTCCTGGGCGATGGTTGGTTTCAGATCATAACGGCGCATCAGGCCGAGAATATCGTCATACAACCCCGTTCCAACATGCGGATCAAAAAAGACAAACGGCTCGTTTGCCAGCTCCGCCAGCGTCACCACCGGCTTTTGCGCCAGAGGATGTGCGCGTGGGATCATCGCCATCAGCGGCTCATGCAAAATGACCTCCCGCGCCAGCGTGTCCGGTAGTTGCGTATTGCGCAGGAGCCCAAAATCCAGTGTTCCCTCGTTGAGCGGGGCAATTTGCTCGCGCGTATTCATTTCACGGGTTTGCAGATGCACCGCAGGATAGCATTGGCGAAAAAAAGACAGCGTATCGGACACTGCCTTAATAAACGGGGCTGATGACGTAAAACCGATGCGCAGTTCCCCTGACTCTCCCAGATGTAATCGTTCAGCACGGGCGGCAGCCTCATTTACCAGCCCCAGGATTTGCCGGCTGTCCGCCAGAAACTGTTTTCCGGCAGCGGTAAGCGCCACGCTGCGGTTAGTCCGCGCCAGTAGCCGTGCACCCACCTGCTGTTCGAGGATCTGGATCTGCTGACTCAACGGAGGTTGCGAAATATTCAGTCGTGCCGCTGCACGACCAAAATGCAGCTCTTCCGCAACTGCCACAAAGTAACGTAGGTGACGCAGTTCAATATTCATATTTATAAAATATTATTTGAGATTATTAATATATTAGACAGAATATTGTGATTTTCATACTCTTAAGGCTGGTCCTGTAGACGTAATTGGATGAGCAAGGATTTCAAGTGAGCCGTACAACAACTGTCGATACCGCTCCGGCGAGCGATGTTGACGAACAGATAGTCACTGTGCCGGATGGTTTTATTAAACGCGGTACATCCCCTTTTATGCGCGTCACGCTGGCGCTTTTTTCTGCCGGTCTGGCGACATTTGCCCTTCTTTATTGCGTACAGCCCATACTGCCCGTGCTGTCGCATGAGTTTGGCGTATCGCCTGCCAGCAGCAGTATTTCGCTTTCCATCTCAACGGCCATGCTGGCAATCGGCTTACTGTTTACCGGCCCACTTTCCGACGCCATAGGGCGTAAACCGGTAATGGTAACCGCGCTGCTGTTGGCCTCCTGCTGTACGCTGCTTTCTACAATGATGACCAGTTGGCACGGTATTTTAATCATGCGTGCGCTGATCGGACTGTCACTGAGCGGCGTAGCGGCCGTGGGAATGACCTATTTGAGTGAAGAAATTCACCCGAGCTTTGTTGCATTCTCAATGGGTTTATACATCAGCGGAAACTCGATTGGTGGTATGAGTGGTCGTTTGATTAGCGGCGTGTTTACTGACTTTTTTAACTGGCGAATCGCTCTGGCGGCTATTGGCTGCTTTGCCCTCGCCTCCGCGCTAATGTTCTGGAAGATCTTACCGGAATCACGGCACTTCAGACCAACATCGTTACGGCCTAAAACGTTATTTATCAACTTCCGTTTGCACTGGCGTGACAGAGGACTTCCGCTGTTGTTCGCAGAAGGGTTCTTGCTGATGGGGTCGTTTGTCACACTGTTTAACTACATCGGCTACCGTCTGATGCTGTCCCCCTGGGCGCTGAGCCAGGCTGTCGTCGGTTTGTTGTCTGTGGCTTATCTTACCGGCACCTGGAGCTCACCAAAAGCCGGTTCCATGACCACCCGTTATGGGCGCGGCCCGGTAATGTTGTTCTCGACAGGCGTGATGTTGTTCGGGCTAATAATGACTCTGTTTACCTCGTTATGGCTGATTTTTGCCGGTATGTTGCTCTTTTCAGCCGGCTTTTTTGCGGCGCATTCCGTTGCCAGTAGTTGGATCGGACCGCGAGCCAAACGCGCTAAAGGCCAGGCCTCTTCACTGTACCTGTTCAGCTATTACCTGGGCTCAAGCATTGCCGGTACACTAGGGGGTGTTTTCTGGCATAGCTATGGCTGGAATGGCGTGGGCGGGTTTATCGCACTGATGTTGGTGCTGGCGCTATTGGTTGGTGCCCGTTTGCACCAACGTCTGCACGCATAATCAATGATGCCCGAAGACCGGGCATTATAAACATCTCACGATAACATAAACGTCTGGGCGCTAATCTGCAGAGCAATTACCGTACCGTTCATCAAAATATGTAGCATAATCGGCATCAGTAAACCGTTACTTTTCAGCCTCGCCAGGATCAAAACCTGGGACACAATAAACAACATCAATAACGTTCTCAGATCCACATACTGTGTATGCATCACGGCGAAAATAGCCGACACCACCACTGACGACAATCCTGTTTTATTATTGAACCAGTACTGAAAGGCATTGAACAGGCAGCCCCTGAAGATGATTTCTTCATACACGGGTGCAAGCAATATCAGCGTTAGACTGGATAACCAAAGCGCGTAGCTGTTCAGTGAGACCTGGCTTGTCACCCATTCTTCGGTCTTTCTGATCCCCAATACCCAGGGCAGGACTAGCTGCACAATCAGCAGCGCAACAAACAATATGGCAAACCACCGGGCGTTGAATGTTCCTTTCCCGAGACCGTCTCTTTTTCTGAAGAAAACGTAATACAACGGCACCAGGACGACGAATTCCAGTGTAAACAGCAGCGGGAAAAGTAATCCTTTGGCGAGCAAGTCGTGACTGGCAGGGAAAAATAATGGGGAAAATGTGAGGCCGAACATCAACAAAAACATAGAGAAACAACCAGCCACCGCTTTTGTCCTTGCGATATATTCGCTACTGACTTCCTGTTGCACACCTGCTCCTTGGATAAAATGAAATGTTCTCGTTATCTGAACAACACACAATCATGATAAAAAGTATCATTATCATTTACAAGCTACCAAAATTCCCATCACCTATGATGAATGGGTTAATTTGCGAAATCGCGTTAGACTCTGAAATCTGGTCCAACAGAACGAGAACAAAAAATGAGTAACAGTGATAATTACCATCAACTTACCCGCACGTTCCAGCGCCTCTCTCGCTTTTCCCACCTCTCGGCTATTGCCAGTTGGGACATGTTTACCATGATGCCGCCTGGCGGTAGCAAAGCCCGGGGTGAAGCGCTGGCTGAACTGAGCGTGCTTGAACATCAACTGTTAACCGATGCCAACGTGGCAAAGTGGATCGCCGCCGCACAGCAGGAAGACCTGAACGATGTCGAGCAGGCCAATCTGCGCGAAATGTCACGGCTACATCATCAAGCGTCCTTGCTACCCGAATTACTGGTAGAAGCGAAATCACTGGCGGGCAGTCGTTGCGAACATGCCTGGCGCAGCCAACGCCCGGCCAATGACTGGGAAGGTTTTGCTGAAAACCTGAAAGAGGTGGTTAAGTACAGCCGCGAAGAAGCCCGACTGCGTGCAGAAGCGAAAGGATGTTCGCCCTACGACGCATTGCTGGATGTCTTTGAACCAGAGATGACCAGCGCCCGGCTGGATATTCTCTTTGCCGACATCAAGAGCTGGCTACCCGAATTGCTCAATAAGGTGGTGGCAAAACAATCACAGCAATCACTTATCGCCCCGACAGGCCCCTTCCCGACTGCAGTTCAGCGTGAGCTCGGTCTTGAAACCATGGCGCAGTTAGGTTTTGATTTTACCGCGGGGCGCCTGGACATCAGTACACATCCGTTCTGCGGTGGCGTACCGCAAGATGTCCGGATTACCACCCGCTATGATGAAAACGAACTGCTCAGCGCGTTATTTGGCGTCATTCATGAGACAGGTCATGCGCGTTATGAGCAAAATTTACCTCAGAACTGGGCAGGACAACCTATTGCTCTGGCACGATCAACCGCCATCCATGAATCTCAGAGCCTGTTCTTTGAAATGCAATTAGGCCGCAGCCCGGCGTTTCTGAAACGGTTAATTCCCGCAGTAACCCGGCATTTTGGCGATCAACCCGCCTTTGAGGAAAGCAATTTCATCGCCTGGAACCAGCAGGTCAAACCGGGCTTTATCCGCGTTGACGCTGACGAAGTTAGCTATCCTGCTCACGTGATCCTGCGTTATGAAATTGAGCGTGCGTTGATTAACGGCGACATTGAGGTTGATGATATTCCTGCCTTGTGGAATGAAAAAATGCAGGCCTGGTTAGGGCTTTCTACGATCGGGAACTACCGTAACGGCTGTATGCAGGATATCCACTGGACCGATGGTGGTTTTGGCTACTTCCCTTCGTACACATTGGGGGCGATGTATGCAGCCCAGCTTTTCAGTGCAGCTAACCGTGCATTGCCAGACTTAAACCACGCCATTGCGCAAGGAGACTTTAGCGCCTTGTTTGACTGGTTGCGCCAGAATATCTGGCAACATGGCAGTCGTTTCACGACCGAACAGCTCATTACCCAGGCAACCGGAGAGCCGCTGAGCAGCCGCTATTTCCGCGCCCATCTGGAAGCCCGCTATCTGTAATCGTATACCGTGAGTCATTGTACAAACGGTTACACGCCGAAACCAATGACTCACGGAAGCCCAGAGATTACAGCGATATAGTTATTTCAACGGCCCCGCAGTGGGGTTGAATGAAAAACCAAATCGAGGGTATGAGAATGAAAAAAGTATTAGCTCTGGTTGTTGCCGCTGCTATGGGTCTGTCTTCCGCTGCATTTGCTGCTGAAACAACTGCTACTACCGCTCCGACTGCGGCTGCGACCACGAAAGCCGCACCGGCAAAAACCACTCATCATAAAAAACAGCACAAAGCAGCTCCGCAGAAAGCACAGGCCGCTAAAAAGCACGCTAAAAAATCCGCAGCTACACCGGCTGTAGAGCAGAAAGCTCAGGCTGCGAAGAAACACACCAAAAAAGCAGCAACCAAGCCAGCTGTAGAGCAGAAAGCTCAGGCTGCTAAAAAACACACCAAAAAAGCAGCAACTAAACCAGTTGCAACCAAACCAGCCGCAGAGCAGAAAGCTCAGGCTGCTAAAAAACACACCAAAAAAGCAGTAAAACACGAAACCGCTAAATCAGCTGCTCAACCGGCTGCATAAAACATCTGTAGCAACCATGGCGTCCCCCACGCCATAGCATACGGCGCTAAATCAGACTGATTTAGCGCCGCTTTTCGGAGGGTAAAATGGTGTCACATTACCGCTTTGAGTTCATTCTTATTACCCTGATAATTTGCGCTCTTATCGCCATGCATTTTTATCTTTCCTGAGTGTAGTTCTCTGATTTTACTCCCACTTTCCCGCCGTCCCGTCTATAGTATTAACTGAGGGTTTGCTGTTAATAATCATAATTCCCCACCAGAGTGTGATATGCATAAAACCATTGCGGTATTACTGGGTTCAATTTGTCTATTTCCTGTCGTTGCACACGCGGAGCAGCCTGCAACGACCATTGCTGAAGCCGATAACATAAAAACGCTGTTTTTTGGTCATGACGATCGTGTGAGGGTGACTGACCCAACGCAATCACCGTGGGACGCTATCGGGCAACTGGAAACCGCCAGCGGTAACCTGTGTACGGCTACGCTCATTTCACCCCACCTGGCCCTGACCGCCGGGCACTGCTTACTCACCCCACCAAAAGGCAAGCCGGATAAAGCCGTCGCGCTACGTTTTGTGTCGAAAAAGGGTATCTGGCGCTATGAAATTCACGGCATTGAAGGACGGGTTGATCCCTCTCTCGGCAAGCGTTTAAAAGCAGATGGTGACGGCTGGATTGTCCCACCTTCTGCAGCCCCGTGGGATTTTGGTCTCGTGGTGTTACGTTATCCCCCCTCCGGGATCACGCCGCTACCTTTATTTGACGGTGATAAAGCCGCGTTAACCGCTGCGCTAAAAGCTGCGGACCGTAAAGTGACTCAGTCGGGGTACCCGGAAGATCACCTGGATGACCTGTACACGCATCAGGATTGCGCGGTAACTGGCTGGGCGCAAAATACAGTCTTGTCGCATCAGTGCGATACGCTCCCTGGCGACAGCGGCTCCCCATTGATGTTAAAGACAGATTCAGGCTGGCAATTGATTGGTGTGCAAAGCTCCGCTCCAGCAGCAAAAGATCGCTGGCGGGCGGATAATCGCGCCATTTCTGTGACGGGTTTTCGCGATAAACTCGAAGCACTGGCGAAGGGATGACGCATGCTGCCCACGTTTGCGGGCAGCACGTAGATTAGGCAAGTTTGATCATTATCATTCCGGCCAGAAGCAAGGCGACGCCAATCCAGCCTTTGTTATTCAGGCGCTGACCAAAAAGCACCCATCCTGCGGCTAACGTTGCGGCGATCCCGAATCCTCCCCACAGAGCGTAGGCGACAGAAAGGTCGATCCCCTTTACCGCCTGGGACAGCGCACTAAAGGCCGCTAACACCGCCACCAGCGACAACACGCCATAAGCCTTACGGCGGAAACCATCGGAAAATTTTAAGAAGACGTTAGCAACGATTTCAAGAACGATGGCCATTCCAAGCCAGGCGCCGTGAACCCACTCAAACTGCTGCATGGGTCACCTCCCTCCTCGCTTTTGCCGGCTTGCGTGTACCCGATTTGATCAACACAATGCCTAACACCAGCGAGACCAGTCCAGCAACTTTCATCGTGGTCAAGGTTTCGTCAAATAACAACACGCTAAACAACGTAATAAATAAAATTCCGATACCTTCCCATAAGGCATAGGCCACACCAAGGGCAATTTTTTTAACGGCAAAACTGAGAAAAATATACGATAAGGCGATCATTACCAGCATTAAAATAAAGCCCGCATTACCATGGCCTACGCTGGCCCATTTCATTGACAGCGTACCGGTAATTTCAGCCGCAATGGCCAGACCTAATAATATCCAGTAAAACATGATGCTTCTCCTGCTTGAGAATATAGTCCTTTGGGCCTACTGCATGCAGTAAACCAAAAAATAGAATCAGATAGCTCAGCGCATAACGCCAGCTCAGGCAGAAGAAGGGACTAAAGCGCGTTGCGCCAGTGTTGCTCACCCGCAAGCAAGAAAGTGGAGGAGGTACGAAGAAGTGTAGGTAAACGCAAAAACATCCTGAACGTATTGTCCATAATATTACAATTATCCGCAGTGTTGCTTCTCATCATCGCGGATGATAATTGTCCTCGGTAGTTAAACACAGATGATTTGTATCATAGGTTCAATGCGAACTCAAAATCTTTTCACTTCTTTACCCGGCTCGTTTGATTTTTGTTATAACGGCTCGAGGCAGATCACATTATTATATTGATAAAAAACTCAGGGATTCACATGGCAAAACCGATCATCACGCTTAACGGCCTAAAAATAGTTATTATGCTTGGCATGTTGGTTATCATTTTAACCGGTATCCGATTTGCCGCCGATATCATCGTACCGTTTATTCTGGCATTATTTATCGCCGTCGTGCTTAATCCCGTAGTACAGCGCATGGTTAAGCTCCGCATACCGCGTGTATTCGCCGTGTCATTGCTGGTTGTTATTATTGTCATGCTAATGGTGCTGCTTCTGGCTTATTTAGGTACATCCTTAAATGAGCTGGCACGGACACTGCCGCAATATCGTTCGTCATTGGTTATCCCACTGAAAAATATCGAACCGTGGCTACAACGTGCGGGGATCGGTGTTTCCGTAGACGAGTTGGTGAAATATGTCGATCCGAACGCTGCGATGACGCTGGTCACCAATTTATTGACACAACTCTCTAATGCGATGTCCTCGATATTTCTACTGTTGCTGACTGTGGTTTTTATGCTGCTGGAAGTACCGCAACTCCCCGGAAAACTAAAACAAATGATGAGCCGCCCTCTTGAGGGAATGGCCGCAATCCAACGCGCTATCGACAGTGTCTCACACTATCTGGTGCTAAAAACCGCCATCAGTATCGTCACCGGCCTGGCTGCCTGGGGCATGCTTGCCGCACTGGATGTCCGCTTCGCGTTTGTCTGGGGACTACTGGCCTTTGCCCTGAATTATATCCCTAACATCGGTTCGGTGCTGGCAGCGATTCCCCCTATTGCTCAGGTACTGGTATTCAGTGGTTTTTACGACGCGTTGCTCGTGCTGGCTGGTTATCTTGTGATTAACCTGGTATTCGGCAATATCCTCGAACCCCGCATCATGGGGCGTGGGCTGGGACTTTCTACGCTGGTGGTATTCCTGTCGCTGATTTTTTGGGGCTGGCTGCTCGGCCCTGTTGGGATGCTGCTTTCTGTTCCGCTAACCATCATTGTGAAAATCGCGCTTGAGCAAACCAATGGCGGTCAAAGCATTGCCGTACTACTGAGCGATCTCAACAAAGAGTAAAATGCAAAACGGCCTCCGCAGAGGCCGTTTCAGTTTTTGCTGACGGTTACAGCGCTTTCAGGATCGCATCCACGCTGGCTTTGGCATCGCCAAACAACATATGGGTGTTTTCTTTAAAGAACAGCGGGTTCTGCACACCTGCATAACCGGTGTTCATTGAGCGTTTGAACACGATAACATTCTGCGCTTTCCACACTTCCAGCACCGGCATTCCGGCTATCGGGCTGCGCGGATCATCCTGCGCTGCCGGGTTCACCGTATCGTTCGCGCCAATAACCAGAACGGTATCGGTGTCGGCGAAATCATCGTTGATCTCATCCATTTCCAACACGATGTCATACGGCACTTTGGCTTCCGCCAACAGCACGTTCATATGACCAGGCAAACGCCCTGCTACCGGGTGAATACCAAAGCGGACTTTGATACCACGGGCGCGCAGTTTCTCAGTAATTTCCGCCACCGGATACTGCGCCTGCGCCACCGCCATACCGTAGCCCGGGGTGATAATCACAGAATGCGAGTTTTTCAGCATTTCAGCGGTATCTTCAGCATTAATCTCGCGATGTTCACCTGCTTCTTCGGTATCACCGGTTGAGGAACCGTCAGTACCAAACCCACCCGCAATAACGCTGATGAAAGAACGGTTCATGGCCTTACACATAATGTAAGACAGGATCGCACCCGAGGAACCGACCAGCGCACCCGTAACGATCAGTAGATCATTGCTCAGCATAAAGCCTGCTGCTGCTGCTGCCCATCCTGAATAGGAGTTCAGCATAGAGACGACGACCGGCATATCGGCCCCACCGATGGATGCAACCAGGTGCCAACCAAACGCCAGTGCGATAATGGTCATCACCAGCAGCGCCAGAACCTGCAGGCCCACGCTCTCGGTACGAACAAACACCACCAGCAGCAGGAAAGAAACCACCAGCGCCGCCAGGTTCAATTTATGGCGGTTCGGCAGCATCAGCGGCTTAGATGAGATCTTGCCGCGCAGTTTACCAAACGCCACGATAGAACCGGTGAAGGTTACTGCACCGATAAAGATGCCGAGGAACACTTCAGTCAGGTGAATGTTCACCAGGATCGGTTCCAGACCGGTATCGTGATACAGATAGCTGTTGAAACCAACCAGTACGGCTGCCAGACCGACGAAGCTGTGCAGAATCGCCACCAGCTCCGGCATCTCGGTCATCTCGACTCTTTTCGCCAGACGAATACCAATTGCGCCACCAATGATCATTGCAACCAGAATCCAGGCGACGTTGCCGGTATCCGGGCCAAAAATCGTGGCAATCAACGCAATCGCCATCCCGGCGATGCCGTAGTTGTTACCCTGTTGAGACGTTTCGTGTTTGGAAAGCCCCGCCAGACTAAAAATAAACAGGATTGCGGCAACAATGTATGCAGCTGTAACTAATCCTCCAGACATATGTTACCCCTTAGTTTTTCCGGAACATTTTCAGCATGCGCTGAGTCACGGTGAAGCCACCGAAAATATTAATGCTGGCAATAAGCACCGCGATAAAACTCAGGAAACTCACCCAGCCGCCCTGGCCAATTTGTAATAATGCCCCCACGACGATGATCCCGGAGATAGCGTTAGTCACGGACATCAGCGGGGTATGCAACGCATGCGAGACATTCCACACCACGTAGTAACCCACCACGCAAGAAAGAGCGAACACCGTAAAATGTCCGAGGAACTCTTTTGGCGCAACATCGGCTAGCCAGCCAAACAGAATCACCACCAACGCCATCAGCGCATATTTGCGCCATGGGGATGCAGGTTTTTTCTCTTCCTGTGGTGCAGGAGCAGCTTTAGGCGCCGCTTGTGGCTGAGCAGAAACCTGGATGGGTGGTGCAGGCCACGTAATTTCACCATCGCGAACCACTGTCACGCCGCGCACCACTACATCGTCAAAATCAACGGTGATGTTGCCGTCTTTCTCTTTGCATAACAGTTTCAGCAAGTTGACAAGGTTGGTGCCATACAATTGTGAAGACTGAGTCGGCAAACGACCCGGCAAATCGGTATAGCCGATAACCTTGACGCCGTTCTCGGTGGTGGTCACCTGATTGGCAACGGTATACTCGCAGTTACCCCCATTTTGCGCGGCGAGATCGACAATCACGCTGCCGGGCTTCATCGAATCAACCATCTCACGCGTGATCAGTTTCGGCGCTGGTTTCCCCGGGATCAGCGCGGTGGTAACGATGATGTCGACGTCTTTTGCCTGAGCGGCGAACAGTTCCATCTCCGCTTTTATAAACGCTTCGGACATCACTTTGGCGTAGCCATCGCCGCTGCCCGCTTCTTCTTTAAAGTCCAGTTCGAGGAACTCAGCGCCCATACTCTGAACTTGTTCTTTTACTTCCGGGCGTGTGTCAAAGGCGCGAACAATCGCCCCGAGACTGTTTGCCGCACCGATAGCAGCCAATCCCGCCACGCCAGCACCGATCACCATCACCTTGGCAGGAGGCACTTTACCCGCCGCGGTAATTTGCCCGGTAAAGAACCGTCCGAACTCATGTGCCGCTTCAACAATTGCACGATACCCGGCAATGTTGGCCATCGAGCTTAAGGCATCCAGTGACTGCGCGCGCGAAATTCGCGGCACGGAATCCATCGCCATGACCGTCACATTTCGCTCTGCGAGTTTTTGCAGTAGTTCAGGGTTCTGCGCAGGCCAGAGAAAACTCACCAGCGTGGTACCCGGATTAAGCAACGGAATCTCAAACGCTTCTGGCGCATTGACCTTCAGGATAATCTCTGACTGCCAGACAGTATTCCCGTCAACAATTTCTGCGCCTGCTTGCACAAACGCCTTATCGTCAAAACTAGCCAGTTGACCTGCGCCGCTTTCAACCGCGACGCTAAAACCCAGCTTCAGCAGCTGCTCAACCGTTTTCGGTGTGGCTGCAACACGGGTTTCATTGGTTAACCGTTCTTTTGGTATGCCAATTCGCATAATGTTCCCTTCCATCTGTATTTTTGATGATGGTTTATCAATGTTCGCAAGAGGCATGCGCACACTCCCGAGAGAGCTCAGTGTTACCTCAATAAAATAAAACAGTAACAAACTCTGTATAAGCTACTGAAAATGACGCCTGTGATCTAGCGCCAAAAAACAGTATTTATTATGAAATTTGCAAAACAGGAATGAATTCACTCGCAAGCAGGGATAATGCCCTTTAAATAGCCCGCAAAGGCTGATAATTCGCTCAAGCGAAGCGGCAAAACATGATTAAGCGCCACCATAGAACAATTGATTAACATTAAATTAACTTATAAAATTCAACTGCTTTATCAGTTTTAGCCGCCAAACGCCGAATTTTTAGACATATCACTAAATGTTATCGATGTTGTTAGCATGGGTGGCACGATGAGTGAAAAATCACGCAGACACTGACACAATTTAAATGCAATAATCAGCCACGTTTCTAGTCAATAACAATACCAGTACCTGGTTTGCGCAAGGCGAAGGATTATTTTTATGAAGCTTAAGAACACTCTCCTGGCGTCCGCTCTTCTTTCTGCGACTGCTTTTTCTGTAAATGCAGCGACAGAATTGACGCCGGAGCAAGCAGCGGCCCTGAAACCCTATGACCGCATTGTGGTTACCGGTCGTTTTAATGCTATCGGTGATGCGGTAGACGCCGTATCCCGTCGTGCAGATAAAGACGGTGCAGCCTCCTTTTATGTTGTTGATACCTCAGATTTTGGCAGTGGCGGTAACTGGCGCGTCGTCGCCGATATCTATAAAGCCGACGCTGAAAAAGCAGAAGTCACCAAAAATCGCGTCATCAACGGCGTTATGGAATTACCGAAAGACCAGGCTGTTCTGATTGAACCTTTCGATACCGTTACGGTTCAGGGTTTCTACCGCAGCCAGCCTGAAGTAAATGATGCCATCACCAAAGTGGCGAAAGAAAAAGGGGCTTACTCTTTTTATATCGTACGCCAGGTTGATGCCAACCAGGGGGGTAACCAACGTATTACCGCATTCATCTACAAAGAAGATGCGAAAAAACGTGTTGTTCAAAGCCCTGATGCGATCCCTGCCGATTCTGATGCCGGACGTGCCGCGTTAGCAGCCGGCGGCGAAGCCGCGAAGAAAGTTGAAATCCCAGGCGTGGCAACAACCGCGTCTCCGAGTGCCGAAGTGGGTCGTTTCTTCGAAACTCAGTCAACTAAAGGCGGACGTTACACTGTCACCCTGCCTGACGGTACTAAAGTTGAAGAGTTGAACAAAGCTACCGCCGCGATGATGGTGCCGTTCGACAGCATCAAGTTCACCGGTAACTATGGCAACATGACCGAAGTATCTTACCAGGTTGCGAAACGTGCAGCGAAAAAAGGTGCCAAGTACTACCACATTACCCGCCAGTGGTCGGAACGTGGTAACAACATGACCATCAGCGCCGACCTGTATAAGTAACAGACAGTTGTAACAATAAAAGGCGGCTTTATGCCGCCTTTAGCATTTTTAGTCACAAATCTGCCTATCCCCATTGCATGCGTTGTCTTCTCTCCGTAAAATCCCGCGCCTTGAGTCGCTTTCACCATTTTTATGCGATTTGCCAAAATAATTATTCTCTCACTCTCGTTTTTGTAACTGGATACAAATGGAAAAGAAATTGGGTCTGAGCGCACTGACAGCGCTGGTTCTAAGCTCCATGCTTGGTGCCGGTGTTTTCAGCCTGCCACAAAATATGGCTGCGGTAGCCAGCCCGGCAGCGTTATTGATTGGTTGGGCGATTACGGGTGCGGGGATCCTGCTGCTCGCGTTTGCCATGCTTATCCTGACGCGTATCCGCCCGGAACTGGACGGCGGTATCTTTACCTACGCGCGTGAAGGCTTCGGAGAGCTGATCGGTTTCTGTTCCGCGTGGGGATATTGGCTGTGCGCCGTTATCGCTAACGTTTCCTATCTGGTTATCGTCTTTTCCGCACTTAGCTTCTTTACCGATACACCTGCGTTGCGTCTGTTTGGCGACGGGAATACCTGGCAGTCTATTGTTGGCGCATCGGTACTGCTGTGGATCGTGCATTTTCTGGTGTTACGTGGTGTACAGACAGCCGCCAGCATTAATCTGGTGGCGACGCTGGCGAAGCTACTGCCGCTTGGCCTGTTTATCGTTCTGGCATTTATGTTATTTAAGCTCGACACCTTTAGCCTGGACTTTACCGGTGTGAAACTGGGTATTCCTGTCTGGGAACAAGTTAAAAACACCATGCTTATCACCCTGTGGGTGTTTATCGGTGTGGAAGGCGCTGTCGTGGTGTCCGCGCGGGCGCGGAACAAACGCGATGTCGGGCGCGCGACGTTGCTGGCAGTACTTGCCGCGCTTGGCGTCTACCTGCTGGTGACCTTGCTTTCTCTTGGCGTGGTCGCTCGCCCGGAACTGGCTGAAATCCGCAACCCATCAATGGCTGGCCTGATGGTTAAAATGATGGGGCCATGGGGCGAAATCATTATCGCCGCGGGTTTAATTGTCTCTGTCTGTGGCGCCTATTTGAGCTGGACGATTATGGCGGCGGAAGTCCCGTTTCTGGCATCCACGCACAAAGCATTCCCGCGTATTTTTGCCCGTCAGAATGCGCAAGGTGCGCCTTCTGCATCACTGTGGCTGACTAACATCTGCGTACAGGTCTGTCTGGTGCTGATCTGGCTCACAGGTTCTGACTACAATACGTTGCTGACTATTGCCTCAGAGATGATTCTGGTGCCCTATTTCCTCGTCGGCGCATTTTTGCTGAAAATAGCGACCCGCCCAATTCATCAGGCTGTTGGTGTCGGTGCATGCATTTATGGCTTATGGTTACTGTACGCGTCAGGTCCGATGCACCTGTTGTTGTCCGTGGTACTGTATGCTCCGGGGTTGCTGGTTTTCCTTTATGCCCGCAAAACTCACGCGCATGACAACGTATTAAAACGCCAGGAAATGGCTTTGATCGGCCTGCTTCTTGTAGCAGCTGTTCCAGCGACCTGGATGCTGATGGGTTAAATAGTTGACCCATCGTTTGCGACTCTTGGAGAACTCGATGGGTAAAAAGCCCGCTTTGCCAATACTTATCACCGGAGGGGGCCGTCGCATCGGTCTCGCCATCGCGTGGCATTTTCTGAATCAAAAGCAGCCAGTGATCGTCAGCTACCGGACACACTACCCGGCGATTGATGGCCTGCAAGAGGCGGGTGCACTGTGTATTCAGGCTGACTTCGCGACCGACGAAGGTGTACTCGCTTTTGCCAATGAAGTGAAAGCCCGTACCGAAGGTTTACGCGCTATTGTGCATAATGCCAGCGCCTGGCTTGCCGAAAAACCGGGGCTACCGCTTTCTGAGGTGCTGTCCAGTATGATGCAGATCCACGTGAATACCCCTTACCTGCTTAATCACGCGCTGGAAGGCCTGCTGCGCGGACATGGGCATGCGGCCAGCGATATTATCCATTTTACTGATTACGTCGTAGAGCGTGGCAGCGACAAGCATATTGCGTATGCTGCCAGTAAAGCTGCTCTGGATAACATGACCCGTTCATTCGCCCGCAAACTGGCTCCGGAAGTGAAAGTTAACGCAATCGCCCCCTCGCTAATCCTGTTTAACGAGGGTGACGATGCAGAATATCGTCAGCAGGCGCTGAATAAATCATTGATGAAAACAGCGCCCGGTGAAAAAGAAGTCATTGATTTAATAGACTACCTGTTTACCAGTTGCTTTGTCACCGGCCGCAGCTTTGCCGTTGACGGTGGTCGCCACCTGCGCTAGTGCAGTTTTATCCAACAAAAGATCAGCAACCACGCGCTCAAGCTCCAGCAGACTACCGAGCCAATGAGCGCGACGGGTAAACGCATAAAACCAGTGAAGTACCACAGTGAAATGAGGTAGACAAAATAGGGAATAATCGACCACATGCTGAAGACGATAGTTGTACGTAATGCCTCTATTCCACGCTCACTGGCCACAATATAGTGAGCTATCAGCGCAAAGGTCGGGAACAGTGGAATTAACCCCGCAATATAATAATTCTTTGTTTTAGCCAGTAAACCAATCAGCACCACTACCAGCGCGCCCAGCGCCGCTTTTACTACGAGCCCCATCGTTTTGCCTTAACACATCAATAACATCAGCCTCTAGCATAACGGAAGCGTTCTCGTTTAGAAAAGATTAATGGAAGGAAAAACGATGGCGGTGTATGTTGGCGTTTTATATTCAAAATGAATGATATGAACACCATCGTATTTGTTGAAGATGATCCCGAAGTCGGTTCGCTGATTGCGGCCTATCTGGCCCGGCATGATATTGAGGTTATCGTTGAACCTCGTGGTGATTTGGCCGAAGAGAAAATTCTGCAAGTGCAACCCGATCTGGTGTTGTTAGATATTATGCTTCCAGGTAAGGACGGTATGACTATTTGCCGTGATTTGCGTGGGCGCTGGCAAGGTCCAATTGTCCTGCTGACTTCGCTGGACAGTGACATGAACCATATTCTGGCCCTCGAAATGGGTGCCTGCGATTATATCCTGAAAACCACACCACCGGCGGTGCTGCTCGCTCGCCTGCGCCTGCATTTACGCCAAAACGAACATTCAGCCCAGGCTAAAGGGATTCAGGCTGCCACCATCACCCCGCACACCACGCTGCGTTTTGGCACCCTGACCATTGATCCAACAAATCGGTCTGTGCTGCTCGGCGGTGAACAAGTCGCCCTCTCTACGGCGGATTTTGAGTTACTTTGGGAACTGGCAACCCATGCCGGGCAGATTATGGACCGCGATGCGTTGCTAAAGAATCTGCGCGGCGTAAGTTATGACGGCATGGATCGCAGCGTGGATGTCGCGATCTCCCGGTTACGTAAAAAACTGCTCGATAACGCGACGGAACCCTACCGAATCAAAACGGTACGCAACAAAGGTTATTTGTTCGCGCCGCACGCCTGGGACGACGAGACTCAGAAGTAATCCGCCGGGCCGGTCACGTTGATCGGCCAAACTCACCCTTTCACGTTACACTGTCACATGCAATCGGCTACATAACAGGCATACAAACGCCATCCAGTTCCATTACACATTTTTTGTATGGCCGCTCACCTCCTCGCTCCCTATAATCCGTTCCGGTCCTGAACCCTTAGGGTTCATAGGTTTATTTCGCAATGACAACTCTCTTTCCGGCATTTCAGGTGCTGAATGAGGCAAGAGGCTACACTATGTTCGTTACGTTCGCGTATATCGCGTTTTTTTTGGTTTGTTCATGGGCTATTTTCAGAATCAACCAAAAAAATCACTCCCTTTCAAAAAGTGTCTTCATCGCTATTTTTTTAGGTGCCATTATCGGCTTATCCCTGCATCTCATTGCAACTGACGACAGTAAAACGGTTATCGACTGGTATAACGTTATTGGCAACGGCTATGTGAATTTACTGAAGCTGGTTGCGGTTCCGCTGATATTCATCTCTATTCTCTCGGCCATTAATAAGCTTGAAAACAATGCAGGCATTGGGAAAATGTCATTAACCATCGTCGGATGTATGCTCTGTCTGGTGATGATTGCCGGATTTGTTGGGCTACTGACAGCGCATGTATTAGGTCTGGACGCCAGCGCGTTTGTTCATATGCAGTCCACGCTGACGGCTGATGATGTGAGTAAAACGGCTGCCATTTCGCTGCCAAAACTAATTACATCGCTGATACCTACCAACATTTTTCTCGACCTGACTGGCGCCAGAAGCGTTTCCGTTATTGGCATAGTTATCTTCACGCTACTGGCTGGCGTGGCATTATTAAAGGTCAAACAAGACGCCCCGCAAGAAGGTGAAAAATTAAGTGCTGGCATTAACGCCATTCAGATTTGGGTGATGAAGATGGTACGCATCGTTATTGCCCTCACCCCTTATGGCGTGATGGCATTAATGGCTGGCGTATTTTCAGCATATCGCCTGGAGCAATTTGCCAGTCTGTTAGGCTTTATCGCCGCCTGTTATCTTGCAATTCTGGTGATGTTTATTGTTCATGCGCTAATACTGGTGCTGAGTGGCAATAATCCTGTTCACTATTTTAAAACCGTCTGGCCGGTATTAACCTTTGCATTTGTTTCACGCAGCAGTGCGGCATCTATTCCGCTGGCTATTTCCGCTCAGGAAAAGTTTGGCGTGCAAAATACAATTGCCAATATCGCGGCCTCATTTGGCTCAAGCATGGGTCAAAACGGCTGCGCAGGGATCTACCCTGCCATTATGGTAGCGATGATTGCGCCAACAATTGGGATTGATCCGCTATCGGTTCATTTTCTACTCGCCATGCTGCCTGCAATTGCGCTGGGCTCTATCGGCGTTGCTGGCGTAGGCGGCGGCGGAACATTCGCTGCGCTGATCGTCCTTTCAACGCTTAATTTCCCGGTTGCACTGGTGGGGATTTTCATCGCCATCGAGCCTGTTGTCGATATGGCCAGAACGGCATTAAACGTGAATGGTTCTATGATGTCAGGCGTGCTGGCAAACAGGTTCCTGAACAAGCGAGCTGAAGAACCGCAACGCGTCAACGCGAGTTAGTCAGTCTTTCTGTATGATTAAAGCCTTCTGTGAACAGGAAGGCTTTTTTGCATTAACTAAACGTCAGTCCGTCGTATTTTTTCCAACGGTAATTTACTGCAGAAATAATCCAGCAGCCGATAAAGAGGCCAATAATGGCAAACCCGACATTCCCCATATGGTCACTCAAATCACTGACGGCATCCCACAACCCTCCCTGCAGTGAAAACGCCTGCGAAAGAAGCCCCAGCGCCTCCACTCCGCCAATAAATAGCGCAACGATCACGGAAGTCCCGGTAATGGTCATATTGTAATAGAGCTTACGCTGCGGCTTATTGAACGCCCATCCGTAGGCCTCAACCATCAGAATACTGTCGAGGCAGTCAATCAGCGCCATACCGCAAGTAAACAGCGCCGGGAATACTAAAATGGACCAGACAGACATCCCGTTGGAGGCGCTTGAAGCCGATATGCCCAATAACGAGATTTCAGTCGCGGTGTCAAAGCCCAGGCCAAATAAGAAACCAACAAAATACATGTGCCAGTCTTTCCCAACCAACCTGAAGGCTGAGCGGAATAGCCAATTCAGCGGACCTGAAACCGTGGCATCTTCCGTGGAGAGATCATAAATACCGGAACGTTTCAGATGGCGGAACGCCTTCCAGACCTGACAGAAAATGATGAGGTTGATGGTAGCCAGAATAAGCAGAAATGCGGCAGAAACGGTGGTTCCGATAATTCCACCAATATTCTGAAACCATACCATATGCTGCTTAAACACGCTGGTGGTCAGAGCAATACCAATGCTTGCCAGCACGACGATGGTGGAGTGCCCGAGGGAAAACCAGGCTCCCGTCGTCAGGGCTCGTTTGTTCTGCTGCATGAGCTTTCGCGTCGCGTTATCGATAGCGGCGATATGGTCGGCATCGACTGCATGACGCAAACCATAACACCACGCGATCAGGCTCAGCGCCAGTAACGAAGTGTTGTTGCTAAACGCGGTGAAAGCCCATAGCCACGCGACGATGTTTGCCCCAATGAGTATAACCATCAACAAAAGAATGTTCGGGCGTTTTTTTAATAATGAAAGCAATGGGCTCATCGTTCACGGCCCGTTAAATTTGAACTCACCAACACACCGCCGTTCACTGATTGATTATTAAAACGTTTACCAGACTAATGATAACCCTTAAGAATTACCAGCCCAGTGTCGTAGATCAAAGTTGATGACTACCTGAGGCGAGTTCCGCAATCGCTAACTCTGCGACACGCAGGGGGACCGTCGCACTGTCCCCCTCTTGCATAAACCTGGCGGACGATAGTCCACACCAGGCAATAATCCACATCAACAAACGTTGCCGTTCTATCCCGGCAGTTTCGCGCACGATATTCACGCGTTGCGTGAATATTTCAGGCTCAATGGCGACAGGCCTGGCGGGATCGGCAAAATCCGGATTGGTAAAGATATTGGCGTAATCAAACCCGCGCTCACCCACCAGTCCTTTGGGATCGATAGCCAGCCATTGACTACAGATTTATCCAATGCGGCCTCTTATTTGATTGAGCCTTGAGGCGATAAAACATATTGTTACTCCACTTTATAGGGAAATACATGAACAACGTTGCCTGCCAGTAGATACAATCCAAGGCTCTCGGTTCTTTGCTTAACTTCTTCAAGAGGACGTTGCAGATCGGGCTCACGTCCTCCCCATACCAGCAGCCCATTGTTGGCATAATGTTCCATGAACTCCAGGGTTTTGCCATTATCAAGCGCGATAACCACCCTGCTCACTTTTAGCAGTTGCAGAGAACCGTCATCATCTGCAATAAACATCCCTGTTATACAGAAATCAGATTCTTTGATCGGGAGCGGTGAAACAATCATGCCATTGGCCGCTACCGGTTTGAAATCCAGTTGCGAGGTCTTCACTTCTTCTGACGTTTGATACGGAATTCTGCCGCCCCAAATATGGATCCCGTCAGGGATTCCCTCCGGTAACGGTTGTGGGCTACCAGCCAGTTCAAGCGATTTGCCATCAGCAAACTCAACAACAATACTGCGACCGTTTTGTAAGGCTAAATCGCCATTCTGGTCGATAATATAGATCTTCATATCATCCTGTCTCCGCTGTTTTTAATGCTCGTGATTGATGCTCAGGAAGATGAAAATGCAAAGAGCCAATAAACAGCTGCCATCGCTGAAACACTCAGTAAGATACTGATTATGAAATAGGTTTTAAATGGCTGTTTTTGTGTTTTATGGCGAAAGAGTTGTTGGCCCGCAATCGCACCAGGCCACCCGCCCACCACGCCAAACACCAGCAAAGTGGATTCTGGCACTCTGTGCCAGGCCTTACGCGCCGCCATTTTATCTGCGCCGTAAATCACCAGCGTCAAAACATTAGCAAGCAGGCACCACATGACAAAGGAATGTGAGGTGAACATACTGCCTGACGCAGCCAAAATCAGTAGCAAGTAACAGAAACGATTGAGGTTCATTTTATTCGTTGTGGAATAGATCAGAATGCATCAAAGCCGCATTATACGTCATACATGCAAAGCGCCGAGCGGAGCATGGCAATGCAGAAATAGTGGATACAGTGTAATCTGCTCCACTGAGTGTGTTTGATGGCATTCGGAAAGTTATCCGCATCCGCACATTTTCCATGAGATTTGCTAACCCTTTGAGCGTCTGGTGATTTTGATGAAAAAGCTGTTTGTGCAGTTTTATCTCTTGTTGTTTGTCTGTTTTCTGGTGATGACCCTGCTGGTTGGCCTGGTGTACAAATTCACCGCAGAACGTGCAGGCAGACAGTCGCTCGACGACTTGATGAAAAGCTCGTTGTACCTGATGCGCAGCGAATTACGCGAAATCCCACCGCGTGACTGGGGGAAAACCCTGAAAGAGATGGATTTAAATCTGTCTTTTGATCTTCGCGTAGAACCGTTGAATAAATACCATCTGGATGCTCCCACCATGCAGCGCTTGCGGGAAGGCGATATCGTTGCGCTCGACGATCAGTACACCTTTATTCAACGGATTCCGCGAAGCCACTATGTACTAGCCGTCGGCCCGGTACCTTATCTCTATTTCCTGCACCAGATGCGCTTGCTGGACGTCGCGCTGATGGCCTTCATTGCTATTTCATTGGCCTTCCCTGTGCTGATCTGGATGCGCCCACACTGGCAAGAGATGCTCAGACTGGAGGCCGCTGCGCAGCGTTTTGGTGAAGGGCATCTTAATGAGCGGTTGCACTTTGACAGCGGATCAAGCTTTGAGCGTCTGGGCGTGGCGTTTAACCAAATGGCAGACAATATCAATGCCCTGATTGCCAGTAAAAAACAGCTGATAGACGGCATTGCCCATGAGCTTCGTACCCCACTGGTACGTTTACGTTATCGGCTGGAAATGAGCGATAACCTCACCGAGCAGGAATCGCAGGCGCTAAACCGCGATATTGGTCAACTGGAAGCGTTAATTGAAGAATTGCTCACCTATGCTCGTCTGGATCGGCCGCAAAATGAGCTAAAACTCAGTGTTCCGGACCTGCCCATGTGGCTAACAACCCATCTGGAAGATGTACAAAGCGTCAATCCCGATCGTTCGGTACGCCTGCGCCATCTTCAGATCGGAGACTACGGCGCGCTGGATATGCGTTTGATGGAGCGTGTGCTGGATAATTTATTAAACAACGCGCTGCGTTACTGCCAGTCTACTGTGCAAGCCAGCCTGCAACTCAATGGGAGTCAGGCAACGCTGATCGTCGAAGATGATGGCCCCGGCATCGCGCCAGCTGCGCGCGAGCAAATTTTTGAACCGTTTGTACGTCTGGATCCCAGCCGTGACCGGGCGACAGGTGGCTGCGGACTTGGCCTCGCCATCGTCCACTCCATCGCTCTGGCTATGGGCGGTACTGTGATCTGTGATGAAAGTGAACTGGGTGGTGCCCGCTTCTCCTTCAGTTGGCCTGTCTGGCATAACATACCTGAATTTTCAGCTGCCTGACCTACACCGCTCGGTGGTCAGGCTGAGTGTCTTGTGCTATAAAAAAGTATGTTGTAACTAAAATGGTAAACCTATGGCTCGCTATGATCTTGTCGAACGCTTAAACGGAACCTTTCGCCAGATGGAACAAGAACTGGCACACCTCACCGGGCAATTGCAACAGCAGACGCTGCTGGTTGCTCGCGTGTTCTCTTTGCCGGAGGTGGTGAAAGAGGCAGAACACGCGCCACTGGAAACCATCGACGTTAAACAGCGCCTGGGTAAAGAGGCGGAAACCCTGGCACTACGCCACTTTCGCCACCTGTTTATTCAACAGCAGTCCGAGAATCGCAGTAGCAAAGCGGCTGTCCGCCTGCCGGGGGTACTCTGCTATCAGGTGAATACCGGCACACAAGCCGTGCTGGAAGAGCAAATACAACGTATTAATCAGCTTAAAACCACCTTTGAGCGTATTGTCACCGTAGATTCTGGTCTGCCATCGGCGGCGCGTTTTGAATGGGTGCACCGCCACCTGCCGGGGCTGATTACGTTGAACGCCTATCGAACGCTAACGGTCGTCAGAGATCCGGCTACCCTGCGATTTGGCTGGGCCAACAAGCATATTATTAAGAACCTGACACGTGATGAGGTACTGCAACAACTGGAAAAGAGCCTGACATCACCGCGCAGCGTGCATCCGTGGACTCGCGAAGAGTGGCAGGCCAGGCTTGAGCGCGAATATCAGGACATTGCTGCCCTGCCACAGCAGGCAAAATTGAAGATCAAACGCCCGGTCAAAGTACAACCCATCGCTCGTGTCTGGTACAAAGGGCAGCAAAAACAGGTGCAATATGCCTGCCCGACGCCATTAATTGCGCTAATAAATAACGAAAACGGCATGACGGTGCCGGATATCGGAGGATTACTGAACTACGATGCTGATAATGTTCAGCACCGTTTTAAACCTCAGGCGCAACCGTTAAGACTGATTATCCCACGGCTGCACCTGTATGTAGCGGATTAACGACCTGGTCGCATGCTACCGACCATCAGTTCCGGGCGGACCCAACTGTCGAATTCGGCCTCGGTTAAATATCCCAGCGCCAGGGCTGACGCTTTTAAAGTCAGTCCTTCTTTATGCGCCTTTTTAGCAATCTCAGCCGCTTTATCGTAACCGATATGGGTGTTTAGCGCGGTTACCAGCATCAGTGACTCGTTGAGCAACTGATCAATGCGTTCACGATTTGGCTCGATCCCTGTCGCACAGTGTTCGTTGAAGCTTTCCATACCATCAGCCAACAGGCGAACCGATTGCAGGAAGTTGTGGATAACCATCGGGCGATAGACGTTCAGTTCAAAATTCCCTGAAGCCCCGCCAATATTAACGGCAACATCGTTACCCATGACCTGACAGCACAACATAGTCAGGGCTTCACATTGTGTCGGGTTAACCTTACCCGGCATGATGGAACTGCCCGGTTCATTTTCAGGAATAGAAATTTCACCAATGCCGCAGCGCGGACCGGATGCCAGCCAGCGTACATCATTGGCGATTTTCATCAGCGATGCGGCCAGGCCTTTGAGCGCACCGTGGGCATGTACCAGTGCATCACAGGTGGCTAGCGCTTCGAATTTATTCGGCGCGGTAACAAAAGGTGCAGAAGTCAACACAGCCAGTTCATCCGCAACCCGCCCGGCATATTCCGGGTGGGTGTTCAGCCCGGTCCCTACCGCCGTACCGCCCAACGCCAGTTCAGCAACGTGCGGCAGACTATGTTCAATATGCTTCAGGTTATGTTCCAGCATTGCCACCCAGCCTGAGATTTCCTGTCCCAGCGTCAGGGGCGTCGCATCCTGTAAATGGGTTCTGCCGATTTTGACAATGTCGGCGAAGGCATGCGATTTTTCACGTAACGTGGTGGTCAACACATTCAGCTGAGGGATCAGATGCTCACGCAAAGCCAACAGCGCGGCGACATGCATTGCCGTGGGAAAAACATCATTTGAACTTTGGCTTTTATTGACGTCATCGTTCGGATGTATTTTTCGCTCCATCCCCCGCACACCACCCAACAATTCGCTGGCCCGGTTTGCCAGCACCTCATTCATATTCATATTGCTTTGCGTGCCGGAGCCAGTCTGCCAGATAGCCAGCGGAAACTCATCACGATGTTTGTCTGCCAGCACCTCGTCTGCAGCCTGCATGATGGCGGAGGCTTTCTCCGCAGCCAGCAACCCCAAATCCTGGTTAACCTTCGCAGCGGCCCGCTTAGTCAGCGCCAGCGCGTGGATCAGCGAGACCGGCATTTTCTCTGTTGAAATGCGAAAATGCTCCAGCGATCGTTGAGTTTGCGCGCCCCAGAGTTTATCGGCCGGAACATCGATCGCACCCATTGAATCATTCTCGCGGCGTACCGTTACCATTACCTGCTCCTTATATTAACGATTGATTAGGTTATGTTTCGACATTGCCCACTTGCATTGGTCTTATGAGTATTAACGAGGAAAAAACTGTCGTTTGGTGGTTCGTGCGGTAAAAAAAACCGCCCCGTAGGGCGGCTGACGTTACTTAACGCAGCGTGCGCACTGCGACGTCTGAATTTGCTGGAAGAAATCGTTCCCTTTGTCATCCACCAGGATAAACGCCGGGAAATCTTCCACTTCAATTTTCCAGATGGCTTCCATCCCCAGTTCGGGATATTCCACGCACTCCAGACTCTTGATACTGCCCTGAGCCAGCACAGCCGCTGGCCCGCCAATGCTGCCTAAGTAGAAACCGCCATGCTTATGGCAAGCGTCAGTAACCTGCTGGCTGCGGTTTCCTTTTGCCAGCATGATCATACTCCCGCCCGCGGCCTGAAGCTGATCAACATAGGAATCCATGCGACCGGCAGTGGTTGGACCAAGCGAGCCAGATGCATAACCTTCCGGCGTTTTTGCCGGTCCGGCGTAATAGATTGGGTGATCTTTAACATACTGCGGCAAACTTTCACCGTTATCCAGACGTTCTTTCAGTTTCGCATGCGCTATGTCACGTCCAACGATGATCGTACCATTCAGCGACAAGCGGGTAGAAACCGGATATTGCGACAACTGTGCCAGGATATCCTTCATCGGACGGTTCAGGTCGACGCGCACGGCTTCGCCTTCACCTGCCTGACGCAGTTCTTCCGGGATATATTTGCCAGGATTGTGTTCGAGCTTCTCAATCCAGATCCCTTCACGGTTGATCCTGGCTTTAATATTACGATCCGCTGAACAAGAAACGCCCATGCCAACCGGGCACGACGCGCCGTGACGCGGCAAGCGGATCACACGGATATCGTGCGCGAAATATTTCCCGCCAAACTGGGCACCTAAACCAAGGTTCTGCGCTTCAATCAGCAACTCTTTTTCCAGTTCAACATCACGGAATGCCTGACCGTGCTCGTTACCTTCGGTCGGCAGCTCATCGTAGTATTTCGCCGAAGCCAGTTTCACCGTTTTCAGCGTGGCTTCTGCGGACGTTCCGCCAATCACAAACGCGATGTGGTACGGCGGGCAAGCTGCGGTTCCCAGCGTACGCATCTTCTCCACCAGGTAATTTTTTAATTTGCCAGGCGTGAGCAGCGCTTTGGTTTCCTGGTACAGATAGGTTTTGTTCGCCGAACCGCCGCCTTTGGCAATACACAGGAATTTGTATTCATCGCCGTCGACGGTATACAAGTCAATCTGTGCTGGCAGATTGGTACCGGTGTTCACCTCTTTGTACATATCCAGCGCGGCGTTTTGTGAATAGCGCAGGTTATCTTCGATGTAGGTGTTATAAACCCCACGCGCCAGCGCCGCTTCGTCACCGCCGCCGGTCCAGACACGCTGTCCTTTTTTACCCACGATAATCGCCGTGCCAGTGTCCTGACATGTTGGCAGGATGCCCTTTGCCGCGATATCAGAGTTACGCAGGAATTGCAGGGCGACATATTTATCGTTTTCGCTGGCATCCGGATCACGCAGAATGTCTGCAACCTGCTGCTGATGTGCAGGTCGCAACATAAACGATGCGTCATGAAACGCCTGGCGAGCCAGCAAAGTTAAGGCCTCAGGCGCAACTTTGACAATCTCCTGCCCTTCAAATTCGGCAACGGAAACATGGTCGTTGGTCAGCAGATAGTATTCGGTATCATCCTTTTTGAGGGGAAAAGGATGCTGATAATGAAAGGGTTTGTTTGACATTGTGCTCTCACTTACTGCTCGGTCTGGTTATTCTCTGGGCAGATGTTCCATTGCCCTGCTTCCCTGCCGCAGATCGGGTTGTAGAAGGTATGGCTTTCTGCAACCAGAATTACTCAGGGTATTAAAAGCGAGTCACCATATCCTACACAATTTTTTAACAAAAACTGAGACTAGTACGACTTTTTGCACGTGCAGGTTACTTCGTCCGGGGTTTCTTGGTTTAATAGCCAGAGATTTTTCAACATTGAAACAGGGCATTGATAATGCAAAAACTGATCAACTCAGTGCAACACTACGCCTGGGGAAGTAAAACTGCGTTAACGGAACTTTATGGCATTGCCAACCCAACCCAGCAGCCAATGGCCGAACTGTGGATGGGGGCTCATCCGAAAAGCAGCTCGCAGGTTCAAGGGGCCGATGGCCAACCCGTTGCTCTGCGCGATGTTATCGAGCACGATAAATCCGCACTGTTAGGCGATGCCGTAGCAAAACGCTTTGGCGAACTGCCCTTCCTGTTTAAAGTGCTCTGCGCCGCGCAACCCCTTTCGATTCAGGTCCATCCGAACAAACACAACTCTGAGATAGGATTCGCCAAAGAAAACGCAGCCGGGATCCCAATGGATGCCGCTGAGCGTAACTACAAAGATCCGAACCACAAGCCAGAGCTGGTTTTTGCCCTGACGCCATTCCTGGCGATGAATGCGTTTCGCGAGTTCTCTGACATCGTTGCGTTGTTACAACCGGTTGCGGGCGCGCATCCTGCCATTGCTCACTTTTTGCAGGAACCCGGTGCCGAGCGCCTGAGCTACCTTTTCGCCAGCCTGTTAAATATGCAGGATCAGGAAAAATCGCATGCACTGGCAATACTGAAATCAGCCCTTAACAGCCAGCAAGGCGAACCGTGGCAGACTATTCGCCTTATCGCTGATGTCTACCCGAACGACAGCGGTCTTTTCTCCCCACTGCTGCTGAATGTGGTGAAGCTAAATCCTGGCGAAGCGATGTTCCTGTTCGCCGAAACGCCGCACGCCTATCTGCAAGGTGTGGCACTTGAGGTCATGGCAAACTCAGATAACGTGCTGCGTGCAGGGCTGACACCGAAATATATCGATATTCCGGAGCTGGTGGCCAACGTTAAATTTGTCGCAAAACCGGCGAACCAACTGTTGACCACGCCGGTCAAAACCGGTGGTGAACTCGACTTCCCGATCCCGGTTGATGATTTCGCCTTCTCCCTGCATGAACTGTCTGCCGGGGAAGCCGTAATTAGCCAGCACAGCGCGGCAATTTTGTTCTGCATAGAAGGTGAAGCGCTACTGAGCAAAGGCGATCAACGTCTGGTACTAAAACCGGGAGAATCCGCATTTATTAGTGCGAATGAATCGCCAATAAGTGTCAGCGGCGTCGGCCGTTTAGCGCGTGTTTACAACAAGCTCTAGCAAGATACTGATATTTTTAACAACTCTTGCTAAGCTAGTAGAGAGTTAAAAACATGTCACTCCTCCAGGCGTCTTCAAACGCCTGGTTTTATTTTATGGATATCGAAATGAAAAAATCGCTGGTAGCTGCGGGTGTGGTGGTTGCGCTGGGTATCGTCTGGACGGGCGGCGCATGGTACACCGGAAAGAAACTGGAAACGCATCTCGCCGAGATGGTGACGCAGGCAAATGATCAGATCAAACGCTACTCACCTGAGGCAGGAATTGAACTGAGTTATCAAAACTACCAGCGCGGCGTGTTCAATAGCCAACTGCAACTGGTAGTGAAACCCATCGCCGGACAGGAAAACGCATGGCTGAAAGCAGGCCAAACTATCGTTCTGGATGAAACGGTGGATCACGGCCCCTTCCCGTTAACCCAGCTTAAGTCATTGAACCTCATTCCTGCTATGGCTTCGGTGAGAACCACACTGGTGAATAACGATGTCACTAAGCCATTGTTTGATATAGCCAAAGGCGAGTCTCCTTTCGTCATCAACTCCCGTATTAGCTATAGTGGCGACACCCGTTCCGATCTCTCCCTCAAACCGTTGAACTACGAGAAAGGCGACGAAAAAGTGGCCTTTAGCGGTGGCGAATTCCAGTTCACCGCAGATAAAGACGGTAACGCGGTTTCCCTGACGGGCACTGCGCAAAGCGGTCAGGTTAATGCAGTCAACGAATACGATCAGAAGGTACAAATTACCTTTAATAACCTGACAACCGAAGGGTCCAGCAGCGTCGCCAGTTTTGGTGAACGCATCGGCGACCAAAAGCTGGCACTCGATAAGCTGTCGATATCGGTCGAAGGCAAAGAGCTGGCCGTGCTGGAAGGGATGGGAATTGATGGTAAATCCGATCTGACTAACAATGGAAAAACCGTGAACAGTCAGTTGGATTACACCCTGAACAGCCTTAAATTACAGGGTCAGGATTTGGGTAGCGGTAAGCTGACGCTGAAAGTGGGTCAGATTGACGGTGAAGCCCTGCATCAGTTCAGCCAGCAGTACAGTGCCCAAACCAAGGCGCTGATGTCGCAGATTGATGTCGTCCAAAACCCAGAGCTGTATCAGCAGAAAGTCACGGAAGCGTTCTTTAATGCGCTGCCTATTCTGATGAAGGGTGAACCGGTAATCACCATTGCGCCGTTAAGCTGGAAAAATGCGAAAGGCGAAACGACGTTTAACCTGTCGCTGCTGCTCAAAGATCCAACCGCGACCAAAGAAGAGCCACAAACGCTGGCTCAGGAAGTGGATCGTTCCGTCAAATCACTGGACGCGAAGCTGACTATTCCTGTGGATATGGCGACTGAGTTCATGACACAGATAGGCAAAATTGAAGGCTATCAGCAGGAGCAAGCCGCGGGTCTGGCGAAACAGCAGGTCAATGGTCTGGCTGCGATGGGGCAGATGTTCCGCATTACCACGATGCAGGACAACACCATCGGCTCCAGCCTGCAGTACACCAATGGCCAGGTAACGCTCAACGGGCAGAAAATGCCGCTGGATGAGTTTGTTGGTATGTTCGGTATGCCGACCCTTGGCGAGCCGGATGTTCCGGCAGTTCCACAACAGTAATTCTTCTCTGAACCAAGCCCGATAATACCGCTTATCGGGCTTTTGATTTCGGCAAGCTACTTCTGCGTGACCAGTCGGGCGGAAAGCGTCAGATTGCGGGAATGGCTGTCATCATTACCAATGCGCTGCAGTATACGTTCAGCCAGGGTATAACCCATTTCGCGTGCCGGGGTACTGGCCCAGATAATGGGAATATCATCCAGCGCGTTTTCCGCCACATCCGCAAATCCAGCCAGTGAAACTTGCTGTTCAAAATAGCGATCGACGCCAATTTCGCCGCTCTGACGCCCCGCTCTCATCAGACCAAACCAGGCGCCAACAGCGATGGTTTCGTTGTAACACACTACGGCGCTGATCGTCGGGTTACGGCGTAACAGTGCAGTAACGGCTTCGGCAGCCTGCTTTTGACTGGATGAACACTCCAGAACCCAATCACTATGAAACGGTAAACCATATTTTAGCAGCGTCGCACAATAGCCGCCGACACGCTCTGCGCGGGTTAAAGAAGAACTCTGTCCACCCAGCCACGCGATGCGCTGGTGGCCGTGCCGAATGAGATGCTCAACCAACAATTGTGCTGCCTGCATGTTGTCGGGTCGGACCGTGTCGACGTCATCCAGGTAACTGGCTCGTGAGGCAAATACTACCGGAATCCCTTTTTCTTCAGCCAACTGTCGCAGCGCATCACTGCTGTCAGCTGCACCTGCAATGACTACGCCATCCACGCCCTGATTAAGTAGCATTGCGAAACGCTGAGCCAATTGCTCACCGTCTTTGCCGCCGTGTAAAAGAAAGACCATCCGACCCTGTGCTTCTAATGCTTCCGTCAGGCCTGCCGTCAGTTCAGCATAAAATGGCGCAGACAGATCGCGTACAATCAGCCCGACCACACCACTCTGACCGCCACGCAGCACCGATGCCTGACGATTACGTACGAACCCCAACTGCTCAATGGCAGCGTTTACCCGCTCCCCGGTTGCGGATGAGATACGCCCTTTTCCACTAAGCACCAATGAGACTGTACTGACCGAAACCCCGGCAGCCAGCGCAACATCATGGATGGTTATTTTTTTGGCTATAGCCATAAAAACAGAAAACTCCCTGATAACGTGACAGATAAAACGTTTTATCAATCGGTTATAGTTATACGCTGTATTATCATTCGATAATGTGATTTATACCGCACTAAAATTAGGTAAAACGTTTTATCTTCTCGCCTTCATTAGTCACCGAGCTTTCACGAGGAGTCGTTAGATGACGACGAGAACCACACCAAAAATAACGTTATGGGAATTTTTCCAGCAGTTGGGCAAAACCTTTATGTTGCCCGTGGCTCTGCTCTCCTTCTGCGGAATCATGTTGGGGATCGGCAGTTCGTTAAGCAGTCACGATGTCTTAACGCTGATCCCCGCATTGGGTAACCCGGTGCTTCAGGCTCTTTTTACCTGGATGAGTAAAGTCGGCTCTTTCGCATTTAGTTTCTTACCCGTGATGTTCTGTATTGCTATTCCTCTCGGTCTGGCACGCGAGAACAAAGGTGTGGCGGCATTTGCTGGGTTTGTTGGCTATGCGGTCATGAACCTTGCCGTTAACTTCTGGTTGACGGCGAAAGGGATTTTACCTACCACTGATGCGGCAATCCTGAAGGCCAATAACATACAAAACATCCTGGGGATCCAGTCGATCGACACCGGGATCCTCGGTGCAGTCATCGCTGGGATCATTGTCTGGATGCTGCACGAGCGCTTCCATAACATTCGCCTCCCGGATGCGTTGGCTTTCTTCGGCGGCACCCGTTTTGTCCCTATCATCTCTTCACTGGTCATGGGGCTGGTTGGATTAGTTATCCCTCTGATCTGGCCTGTATTTGCGATGGGTATTACCGGGCTCGGCAATATCATCAACAGCGCAGGTGAATTTGGTCCGATGCTGTTTGGTACCGGCGAACGTCTTCTGCTGCCTTTTGGCCTGCACCATATTCTGGTGGCCCTCATTCGCTTTACTGAAGCGGGCGGTACCCAGGAAGTGTGTGGTCATAGCGTCAGTGGCGCACTCACTATTTTCCAGGCGCAGCTGAGTTGCCCAACCACGCAAGGCTTCTCTGAAAGCGCAACACGCTTCCTGTCTCAGGGCAAAATGCCGGCATTCCTCGGCGGTTTGCCGGGTGCAGCATTAGCGATGTATCACTGTGCTCGTCCTGAGAATCGACATAAAATTAAAGGGTTATTAATTTCTGGTCTGATTGCCTGCGTCATTGGCGGTACCACCGAACCACTGGAATTCTTGTTCTTGTTTGTTGCCCCAGTTCTGTACGTGATCCACGCCTTATTGACCGGCCTCGGCTTTACCGTGATGGCGGTACTCGGTGTGACTATCGGCAACACTAAAGTAAAATGCACCTCATTAAGAATTGAGGCGTAAAAACAGCTATACCTGTCGCCCCAATGGATTACCAAGGAGGTGATGACCAATGTCTGCACATGTTACAATCTTAAGAAATACAGTACTTCCAGTGAAATTCAATACCATGAATCGTCCACGCTTATATTCATATATCCGTTACTCCAGCGAACGACAAGGTAAAGGTAGTTCGATTGAGCGTCAGAAGAGCTACATTGCTGAAATGGCAAAACAGATTGCTACTGAGTACGATCTGGAGATTTTCGAGGAATACCAAGATTTAGGGGTATCCGCGTACAAGGGTAAAAACGTTCAGGAAGGAGCTTTATCGGATTTCATAGACCAAGTTGAATCCGGTTTGATCCCAAAGGGGTCTTTCCTCTTGATTGAATCCCTTGATCGCTTCTCACGCCAGAACGCCATGCAAGCGGTTAACCTTTTCACCAGCTTATTACTTAATGGCATCACGGTAATTACCGGGATTGATAAACAGGTTTACAGACAGACTGAAGTAAACACCGAGACATTGCAGCAACTGATGTTTAGCGTGATGTTGTTCAGCCGTGCAAACGAAGAAAGTTCAACCAAATCACACCGCACCATTGCAAGTGCTCTGTCCAAGATCAGACGTCACCAGGAACGGAAACCAGGTGATCCTGTAGTCGCAATTAAAGAGTTAGGGTCGGATAAATGGTGGACAGATTCAAGTACTGGATATGTCAATCCGCATCCAGTCCTGTTCCCCATAGCAAAAAAAATTATCCAGTTAAAACAAGACGGTTGGTCAAATCGGATGATCCTTCAACATCTGAAAAACAACTACGATGGACCGGTTATTGGCAACAAAAAATCAAAAGGTATATGGAATATGCAGCATTGTTCCAGAATCCTTGAACCTGCCATTTATGGACGAAAAGTAATCACTGTAAACAATGCAGAATACGTTCTGGATGATTATTACCCTGCGATCATCAGCAAAGATGAATATGAAGCGTTAAAGCTCCAAGTTGGAAACAAAGGATTTGCCCCGAATCGCGAGAGTAATCCAGAAATACCATTACTTTCCGGTATTGGTATTTTGCACTGTGCGCACTGCTCATGTTACATGGTTAAGGCTAAATCAACCCTTAAAAACCATCCACATGCTTACCGTTACCAATGTGCATCCAGAGATTTACATCAAGATTGTAATAAGTGGGGATTCAGGGCAAGCACCCTTGAAAGGACGATTTTACAACTGATAGCCGATAGAATATTCTTACAGACGAAATATCAACCATCTGGTTTAGAAGGGAAAATAGCGGACATACAATCGCAAATTGAGAACTATGTATTGGCTATAGGTTCAGCTAAAAGCCCTGCGATCATTAATAGCCTCACTTCGCAAATTGATCAACTAGAACAAGAAAAACAAAGTCTGATAGTGGAAAAAAGACTATACGATGAATCAATCGTGCAAATGAACACTGAAGGTTGGGACAAGTTCAGGAAGTTTGACATTGATGACGCACTTAACCCTTTACGCACAAAAATAAGGGCAAACATTAAGACCGTTATTATGCGCGTAGATTGCTCCAGAATAGATAAGAAACACAACTTGTTTACCATCACATACCGCGATCAGCATAAACAGCGTATCGTTATCGAAAACAACTCAGGCTGGAAGAAGGGTAAGATTTATGTTGAAGCGCAGACTATCAACGATATTCAAATTCTTGAATCTGAAGGTTTGATACTGCATGACCATATTGACATATTGATCAACCGAGACAAGTTCATGACGGAAGCGAAAAAACGACTAGATCATCCCCGAACACTGATCGATGAACTGACGGAATAAAGGTAAGTGTTAGTGCCATTGTAAAATTGCCCCACAGAAATGTTAGCGTAATCCATCGCTATATAGCCATGAATCGCTCTGTATCTTGTCAGAGCGATTAAAGCAGACTTCAGGCATCGTTCAATATAAAACCCCGTAAAACTTGATACAGAGCGTTGTAGAACAAGGGTTCAAAATTACATCGTATTCATTCTGTCTACGAACTGTACTTATTGCACCGCTCCTTATCGAAACACCTCTATGGTTGCCGGAAACCCCGCACAAAGTAGATTGTTATGTCTTTCAATCGCAGTATTCAAGACTAACCGCTGCCCGCCGCCCGAGGTTAACACCAAGCATATGAACCATTTTAAAACCCTTTAAAAACAATACCCTTCGCATCTTCCCCCTCTTCTCCCCATGTTAATCGATCGTTTTTACAGATCAATTATACAATATTGATAGATTTTATAGATCAATGTAAGATCATGATTCTTCGGTTAGTGTTTCTCGTAAACAAGACTCAAGGAATGAATACTCTGTCCACGATGGAGTGCGAAAGAAAGAAGGTATCCAGAATGACAATTCTTATTAAAACGTTAAAAATCATGGCGTCAGGTGTTGTTTTCGTTTCAGGTTTAACCACCGCCTCCAGTACCGTGTATTTCTTGCCAGAGGCAAAATCAATGGGTGTCGCCAGCAGCGACAAAAACGCACTGATGTTTCTCGGGATGGACAGGGATGTAAATCTGAAGGGAATATGCTTCGCGATGACAAAGCAATCATCATCAATCGTTCCGCTGGTAGATATCACTGCTACAACTGATAACGGCAGATTCACGATGCACGGGTTACGCCCTAATGTCAGTGATTCTAAAGAAGTCGCTTGTTCCTTCGGGTCCGAAGCTGGTGATTTCTTGACTGCCATTTCGAAGTCAACAACCGTTAACGTGAAGCTGGACTTCAATGGCGAGATCCGCAATTACAATTTCGACACTACAGAGTTCGGAAAGGTATTGACTGCGAATGGGCAAGCCGTGGGGGAAAAAGCAGCTAAAGACTACGCTCAGGGAGTAAGGGCACCCGTTTTGTATGATACCAATCACGAAGCCCCTAAAAACAATGCAGAAAAATCAAAGGACGATACACATAGTTTTAAAGCAAGCGATGATAAACTTAATTCAGTCTGGAAAAATCTTAGCTCTGATACACGTAAACGCTTGCTCCCTGCGCAAAGAGAATGGATAAAGAAAAAATCCCAATGCAATAATGAAGAGGCATGTCTTACCCACATGACGGAAAATCGAATTCGTGAACTGGAATCTGAAAATGGAAAATAATCCATCAATATTACCCTTAAACACCAGCTCACTTCATTCTGTGGCTAAAGAGGATACAAAGGACAATATTAGACCATTGTACTTCGCAGATAATGCAATCATCGAATAATGGAAAGAAAAACGCACCTACGTCATAAATGATGTACAACAAAACCAAAGTCAATTCGATTTACCTACTTTGCATTATGATAATAGCATCAACGTCCCAGAAGACATCTTTGATGCTTCTGGGTACATCAAACATTAATGTTAAACCTACTAAAGGGAAGTAGATCATGAAATTATCGGAAACAGCACGTTGGTCAATATTCGGAGTGATAGCCGCAGTAGTATTAATATCCGCGTGGCTATCAAGAGATCCGAATAAGGTAATCAAGCAAGCAGCGGAACAAGCCGCAATACAAGCCGCAGAAGACCAACACGAAAAAATGCTACAGGATCGTCGTGAAAGTGGATTCGTTGAAAAGGTCGACTACACAAACGCATTTGGTGATGTCACCACGCGTTCTGTAAGCGTGCTGGGACGCACGAAAGGAACAATGCTCACAATCAGACGTGAAGGAACAGGAAAGCTCTTAGACGTGTGTTTCAGTGCGATTACTAACGATAAAAAGCGTGAAATTTTCGCCCCATACTTTTCTACCACCGTTTATGCGAAATTCGATGGTGGAGAAACAAAGGAGTTTAGCGCAAGCAGAGGAATCACCGAAGATTTTCTGTGTATATCCTCTCCTCAGAAGTTTCTTTTTGAAATGAGCCACGCCAATCTAATGCAAGTCCAGTTAATCTTTCTGGATCACTACTCCAAAGTTCCAGAAATCCATGAATGGAACCTGAAACAATATAATGCGATGTTCAAATAATAAACAACCAAATAACATTAAAGCTGTAATGCACTTGAATTTTTTGGGTTTGAATTAACACATCGACGGGAGCAAAGCTTCATGTACATTACAAATGATTCTTGATGCGAGTGTTAAAACTTCATATGAAAGTCATGACAACGAATAGGCGTATACCTTTAGCGGATGATGATAACATGCAAAACAATGAAACCAGTTTAGTTTACAGAAATGAGTGGAAAGCTTCCACATCTGACCTTATGTTTAAGGGGAAACTTACAGTCGGACGATTTCACTTGACAGATTACTTCATCGTTCAATATATGAAGCTGTTACATGGAATCGAAATACCCGAATCGTGGGTCAGTAGCTGTTTCACTAACATATCAGATATCACGACCCGTAAGGTTATGTATATGGAAAGCTGTGATATGTTATCTAAAGACACAATGAATGAGATCCGTAAAGCAGTGAAATCCCCCCCTGAGGAGGTTAAAATATATCGCAATGGAGAGCGTCTTGTTAAGATAGAATTTATGGAGAAACAAAATGACCTCAAAATTTAAAAAGTCAACGACAATTGTTGCCTTCTTCTTCGGACTTTATATATTGAACGGAATAGCAATAACACCCAGCCAAGCCAGAACATCTGAATCAATACATTTCTCGAACGGAGGTTCAGCATCTTTACAACAAAACGAACAATCAACAAAATCATCGATAATCGATATACTTCCAAGGCTGTATACAACCGAAGAAGTTTATGCACGATTTCAGGAACATGAGTTCAGAGCAACAAACGACTTCAAAAAGTGTCGATTGATGGTTACAGGAAAAATAAAAAGAATAAGCACTGCCACTTTCAGTAAAAATCCGTTAGTAACGTTACATATCCCTGATTCAAGTGAAGGCTTAAAGTTCTTTTTCGAAAATACGGATTATGATAACAATACTGTAGCAGCATTAAACGTGGGCGATACAGTGATTATTGCTGGATGGAATGCACTACCAGGAACATTTGGGCACATTTTTTTAGATGATTCGCACATCATGACAAAAATGGTTTCAAAGAAGAAGAGGCAAATGCTGGCTTTAAACGGTGGAATTTATGATCGGGAGATTTGTCATAAGTGACGATCTTCAAATGCACGGGACAATCCCATGGAATCACTAATTCAATTGCATTTTCTCGCGCTTCCAAAGCTGTTGATAATTTTCCGCGTCAGTCAACACGGATAATTGAGCAGTTTCTTAAAGCATGGCCTGCCCAGCAAAATGACCAATCACCATAGATAGTAGCATAGCCATGGTACTCCAGAACGTGATTCTAATGATCGCCCTGACAGGAGAGGCTTTACTCACAGCCGCAGATATATAGCCAAGGACCGCCAGTGAAAAAAGGGTGGAAAGGATAATAGACAAAAAAACCAGCTTCGGAGGGGAGAGCCATGCAACGATTAAGGGTAACAGCGCACCAGCGGAAAAACTCAGGGCAGAGAAGACAGCTGCCTGTAGGGGCTGTGCAGAATTTGTATCTGTCAGCCCCAGTTCTTCACGCGCATGAGCATCCAGGGCATCTTTGACCATAAGTTGCTCCGCAACCTGCCGGGCAAGCGCTGGATCCAGTCCACGTTGCATATAAAGTGAAGTCAGTTCCCGCACCTCTCCCTGATAATCAGTTTCTAGCTCCCTTTTTTCCTGGACAAGTGCTGCATTTTCGGTATCGGCCTGAGATGAGACGGAAACATATTCCCCTGTAGCCATCGACATAGCTCCGGCAACCAATCCTGCAACACCTGCAAGTAAAACACCGGAAGGATTGCTATTTGCAGACGCAACCCCAAGAACAAGGCTCGCTGTCGAAACAATCCCGTCATTTGCCCCCAGTACAGCCGCCCTCAACCATCCCACTTTTTCGATGCTATGCTGTTCAATATGCATATATTTTTCCCTTGAAATACGCATACTCATCGGAATTACGGATAAATAGAAAATGCATTGACAGATAATGATGCGGTTATAATCAGTTTTAGCCAACCATTACAGGGCACCTTACCCATCATAACCCTACAACACTATTCGGTTACGGGATTTTTCCTTTGGCTACGGATAGTGAGGAATATATGCAGCAACCCCATCGCACCATGCACCCAGAAATAGGTTTCAATAAATACAGTCAGAAACTTATGTAAATGCAGGATAGTTTCTGTCAATACAGGTGATGCTCCGGGAATCGTATTGAGAGCGAACCAGAATCCACCACATAGCGCAACACCCAATAGTGCAAGTACACCAAGACCCTGAACCAAAGCAGCAATCCCACCAGCATGAGCTTCAGGAAGACGGAATGACATCAGCATTTTGATATCTTCAATCACCCCCCTAAAATTAAGGGTCAGCCAGGCAAAATAATAACGAAATCCTCGTTGGGTCAACATCCAAACAAGCATTACGACCCCAAGGGCAATAAGTGATAATCCGCTGACAATATGGAACCATGTGACGAACCCAGTGAGTGTATAGTCACTAAGCGCATCGCTTTCAGTAAGATTTGAACTAATAATCTGCAATAAAATCAGTACAGCTACGATGATATGCAGCACTCGGAAAAATGGTGTGTCTCTATGAGGAAGAGCATTACGTAAATTTTCGTTCATAATTTAACCTCTTTGTAGGGTTAGTTGTCCATATCAATATCATGCCTTTTTATTAACGAAACCTTAACTTCTCAAAACAAATCAGCACTCTTTAATCAGAGAATGGCACTTACTCTTATAGATGCAGAAACATATCCCTTCCAGTCATACCAGCACCAGATTTAATTGTGCTCTCTGCACTGAAATGGTCAAGCCAGAACCAATGCGGCTTATCCCACTGCGCTACCTATCTCTTTGCTATAATCCGGTTTAAATGGTTATATAAGGATTAATCCGGTACTGAAGACAATATCTCAGACAAAAATGGAAACTGGGCTAGGCAAATCATATCGATCTGTCGTCGAAGGTCTGCTTCATCATCGGTGTGGCGACCAAGACTTAAGTAATAATTTTTTCCACCATAGATAGCATAGATGATCCAATGCCCAGTCATTTTTTGCTCGTCAGCTCTTCGCTTCCAGTTTTCCGTAACGGCTTCATGAGCGATAAGAACAGCGTCCTCAGCAGTAAAGAATCGTTCTTCACCAGATTTCATGGACTCTTCCACCTTCGCTTTCAGTCGTGGTAAACCATAATTTTTCAGCGCAATTTGTATATTGCGAGCCATAACATCTAATCCAGCGCCATGATAATGCTTGTGCCACAAACCCCGAAGATAAGGTTTCCGGTTAAACATCATCGGTGGTTTGGTTCTGCTTTCTCCTCGTAATGGTTTACCTTCTAGGCAAAAAATCTCATCAACAATAATGAAAGGATTTTCTCGTCCGGACATATGAGAAGCATAAAGCTGCAAAATCATTAACCCGCTTATTCTTCGAAGTATTCCTTCATCCATTCCGAGATGAAGCATGATGTTCATTATTTCTTCAGTCTTATCATCTTCGCCATTCATAAAACGATGGGGGGAGTTCATCGATGCTGTGCCTCAAACTCAATGTGACAGATACATGTTATCACGCAAACTAAGGACCTACTTACTCGGAAGATAAATTCAGTAGCGTTAACATCTCATTAAGGTATACCTGATAAAGACCATGACACAAAGTCTCAATAGGGTTAAATTTAACTCTATTGACAGCAAAAAAACGTAATGTATCATATGGGTATTAATGTGATGCTTAAAAGATAATCCATAATGAACGTCCGTATCTACTGCCGTGCATCTACTGAAGGCCAACATGCTGATCGTGCATTAGTTAGCTTGCGCGAATTTGCGCAAAGCAAAAGCTGGTCGGTTGCCGGAGAATACATTGAGAATGCAAGTGGTGCGAAGCTGGAGCGTGTTGAACTAATGCATCTACTGGCGGAAGCACAACCTGGTGATCTACTTCTTATTGAAGCGATTGACCGTCTCAGTCGTCTTCAACATGAAGAATGGGCTGAACTCAAAGCTACGCTGAACAGTAAAGGGCTGGTGATCGTATCAATGGACTTACCGACCAGTTGGCAGATGGTTGAAATGTCCGGTAGTGACCTAACCAGCGGCATTCTGAGGGCAGTCAATGCAATGCTGATCGATATCCTTGCGACAATGGCAAGACAAGATTATGAAACCCGACGTAAACGCCAGGCACAGGGTATAGCAAGAGCAAAACTGGCAGGTTTGTATACGGGGAAAGAAAAGGATATGCAAGCCCGTGAAGTGGTACGCGAAATGTTGGCACAGAACGTTAAACCAGCCCACATAATGAAAGCTGCTGATATAAGTCGTGCAACGTTCTACCGGATCAAAAAGGAATTGGTAAGCTAGTTCAAAGTAAGTGTATCAGCTCGGACTCGAACTGACAGTTACCGCAGACAGAGTACAATCAAATCTGACTGTCCGCTCTGAGCGAGGAGCGGACGTCGTAGAGACATGAGAATAAGAGCGGCTAGGTTGTGGATTTTGTGCTTTTTACTCCCATCCCATTTCTTTGTAGGTCTTACTATCCTGTTCAGGGAAATCAGTTTGATATTCACCCCAATTACGGAACGTATAATATTTTTTCATTGCTTCAAGGTGCGAGTCTGCATCACATGTCCACACTAATCTGTAGTCCAGATCCAGCAATTTCCGAGCAGAGTCTCCCAGTGGACCGGCAAGACAAAACAAATCTAAACCAGCTTCATTTGTCCACAGCTCGTGCTTCATAATTTTATCCCCATGGACTGCCATCCATGAATTAATATATCACGATGTTAGCAACGTCCGCTCCTGGCACGGAGCGGACTGTCAGATTAAGTCCGGCCCTGCGCCACACCTCAGTCAGGCCAAATCTGAGCTAATACAAATAAAGTTATCGTTTGACGGTCGCTGAAAGAACCTCATCCTGTGCCAGTAAAGTAATCACATCTCCGGCGATATCCGGTCTTATGCCAGGCGTTTTGTAAGTCGCATACACCGCAACCGATAATGGACTCCAATTGTGCTTCTCAGCAATACGTTTTACCTCCTCGATAACCTTAAACGTATCGTTTTCCAAAGCCAGTCCTAAACGAGCTGTATCCAGATAAACGCGCTGAACTGCGGAGATATACGCGAGCTTTTTAAGTTCTGCGGTAATAATGCGCTGCGCTTCCACACCGATAGAGGAGCCCCCCTCAACGACCCCTGTCAATCCAACAAGCTTACCACCATCACTACGAGTATTGTCATCTTTGTCTCTGTGGAGCGGTACTAAGGCATTCAACTCTACATCCTGTTGAAGTAACTCCAGCAGTTCGGTCAAAAGCTCAGTTTTGATGACACCTTTTAAAGCGGCTGCTCTTTTAGCCAAGCTAATAGGGGACTGCCCCAACCGAGCCGACATTGAAATAAGGCAACTAGCGATTATGAAAATATCGTTTTCCCCGACTAGAGGAGCACACTCGGCACGAAAGGATTGCTCGTCACGAAGGAGAGGATTTGCTTTTTCAGGCTTCCTAACTTTTGATTTTGGCTGCTTCTTGCTATAGCCACGCAAGGCATCCTGTGCGCTTCGGGTTAGAATGCTGATACTTTTAATCAGACCCTCATTACCCTTGAGGTTGGCAATCATTTGCTGCATATTTTCGAGCCTGCCAAGCATCTCGGGAACAGCTTTACCCGCAGCGATCTTCTCGCTGATATCATTAAGATTTCTTAAAACACCAGTAACAAGCTGCGAGGGAGCAGGAACCGAGGCATGCAGTTGATGGCTTTTTTTGATTTCTTTTTCCATCAACTGGATCGCATGCTTCCAGTCGGTTTGCACACCAGCTTTAAGGGTTCCAAGATTAAGAATAGCGGTTCGAAGACTTTCGCATTTATCTAACGGAATAGGTTCACCATTCTGTTTACCTGTTTTCAGCCAGTAAACTAAGGATACAAAGTCAGCTTTAGCCGTCGCAACAAGTCCATTGATAACACGCTGCCTCGCTTCAGGGGTAAAGTGATTTATTCTCGGCGCTGGCAGACGATCATTTTTGTGCGCTATTGCTCTCTTCATAATGGATATCTCAAGTTGGCTCCATCAACGATAAATCCCGTCTGGGTTCCTGGCAGCAATCAATCCCTCTTACATATCATGTTTTAAGGTAGTGATACCCGCTGCACCATCAAAATATTGTTATATTTTGATCGCTCAGATGGTTGTTCAACTTCCGCTTCTGGCACGGGGCGGAGTGTCAAATTGGGAGAGGATCTGCGCCAAAGCAGTGTCAGGCCAAATCTAATACTTTTTCTTCGATTCTGACCGGACAATGATCATTGAACAAAACGTTCTGCCACTTGTGAAAACATAAACACTCACTTCAACTTTTGAAGTTATGTCCTGAATTACGAGCGAAGCGAGTTCCGTCAAGCGAAGCGAAGACGGACAGTGAACACTGGTTAAGAAATAGTCAAAAAACTACATTTTTCTCTATATATAAAATATAAAAATTTAAAAGTGTAGTTATGTAGTTAGACACTCACTACGTTCGTGTCCCTCGCTTCGCTCGGAATCTTGAAGTAATGTATGATTCTCTAAGCAAAGCAATTACCGGTGAGCTATCAAGCCACTGATCGAAGCATACAGTTAATCAGGTACAAATCATGCTTTAAAACGCCCTGTGCGAGGCTGCAAGCGATTTTTATGATATGGGTAATGGGATTGCGCGCCCTGGAAAGAAAAACGCCCTACGGGCTTCCTGTGCGACATTTACGAATTCAGTGCTTTACTACTCAATTTCGATGTTGAGTACATGCGTGTTCCCTTCCCTGTTTGCAACTTACCGCGTTCTTTTGCCAGGTAAGATAGCCAGAATATCGGACCTTCAAGTGATGAAGGATATTCACGATGAATGACGTAGTGATCGGGATAGTCCTTCGTAGCTTTAGACAAGTTTACCAGCGTTGCTTTACCACCTGTCAGTTTCATCCAGATTTCCGTAATAATACCAGCGATCCCTCTTTCAGGAGTTCCAAACCACCTTACCGAACGATGTGGAAGTGCAATCCAGCAATGGTAATGGGGCTGTGATGCCTTTTCCTGTTCGCAAACCCAACCGTACGCAAAATCGATAATAGGTTCCGATAAACCGTTGTTCCCTGACTCCAGGCGAGCACGTAATCGTTTGAACAGGTTGCGTATGTATTTGTTACCTGCTTCAACAGAAGTGAACTCAGGGAGGTGGAGATCAAAACGGGTCAGGAACACTCGACTGTAGAGCTTCAGGATTGCGTTCAGTTCGTTGATTGTTGAAATAAGTATGTCATGACGAACACCAGAGCCGATTCTTGTGTTAATCCTGTATTCATGACCATCATGAACAAAGGAGTTGCCATTAATTGTTTTGTAACGTCCGTGTTCATGGTAGACGGTACGAAAACTTGTTGCCGATAAAATCGACGATTCAAATAGGGTTTGTGATTGTTGCATCATTGTTAAATTAACCTTTTTGTACTCAGAAAGAGATCACACCTCCTACATAGTTACTACCTAAAACCACGGTAAAACGATGGCATTCGCGATAGTGCAAAGCCGCCTTGCATCTGACGTTGGGGATGTTTTCGAGGAGAGAAATACTACGGAACAAAGTTTACGGAAATATTTATAATAACTCATTATCATATCAGAAGGAGTGAAAGGGGGCAACGGAAATCATGCCTTGATAAAAGAGGGATGATGATTGTGTGGGGTGTTGGTAACAACGGAGAAATTCAAAGGGATTTACAATCTTGTCTTTGGCTTCCTTCCGGCATACACAGTTGAGTGGGAGCTGTAATTTTCAACATTGCAGTAACCTGATTGTTCACAGTGTACATCGGCAAATATCAATTATACCTATTACACTTCAGTGAACACAGACGGTAACCTGATTGACTTCGTGGTGTTCGGGATCCTGCACGGGTTGTCCACCAAGTGGTACCTGGTCCCTGTTGTCGCGGCCATCTGGTTTGCGGTGTACTACGTTATCTTCCGCTTCGCGATCACCCGCTTTAATCTGAAGACCCCGGGCCGTGATGTCGATGTTGCCAGCAATATTGAGAAAGTGATGGCAGGCACACCCGGTAAATCTGGCTACAATGTCCCGGCAATTCTGGCGGCATTGGGTGGCGCGGAGAATATCGTTAGTCTGGATAACTGCATTACGCGTTTGCGTTTGTCGGTCAAAGATATGTCACGCGTAAATGTCCAGGCACTGAAAGACAACCGGGCCATTGGCGTGGTACAGCTCAATCAACATAACCTTCAGGTCGTTATTGGCCCGCAGGTCCAGTCAGTGAAAGACGAAATCGCGGTTCTGATGAATACAGTACAGGCGTGAGGACAACAACATGTTTGATTTTTCAAAGGTTGTGAACAGGCAGGGAACATGGTGCACCCAGTGGGATTATGTCGCTGACCGTTTTGGCACTGCCGATCTGCTGCCGTTCACCATCTCTGATATGGATTTTGCTACGGCCCCTTGCATTCTGGAGGCGCTGACCCAGCGCCTGTCACACGGTGTATTAGGATACAGCCGCTGGAAAAATGACGAATTTCTGGCGGCCATTAGCCACTGGTTTCAAACTCGTCACAATACCCGGATCGATCCTCAATCGCTGGTATATGGCCCCTCCGTTATCTATATGGTCTCAGAACTCATCCGCCAGTGGTCGTCTGCGGGCGACGCGGTCGTTGTCCATACGCCAGCTTACGATGCATTCTACAAGGCCATCGAAGGCAACCAGCGCACAGTGCTTCCCGTCGGTCTGGAAAAGCGGAGCGACGGTTGGTATTGCGACATGGCAAAGCTGGAGGCCGCTCTGTCACGGCCAGAGAGTAAAATTCTTCTGCTGTGTAGCCCACAAAATCCAACGGGCAAAGTGTGGACGCACGAGGAACTGGAAACCATGGCTGACTTATGCCAGCGACATGGTGTCAACGTCATTTCCGATGAAATCCATATGGATATGGTATGGGGAGAACAGCCGCACATTCCGTGGAGTAACGTCGCGCGCGACAGCTGGGCGCTGCTCACATCCGGTTCCAAGAGTTTCAATATCCCGGCATTAACCGGCGCGTATGGGATCATCGAAGACGCCAATAGCCGCAACGATTATCTCCGTGCGCTAAAGGGACGCGACGGACTGTCGTCTCCTGCGGTGCTGGCACTCACCGCACATATTGCCGCCTATCAGCAAGGTGAGCGTTGGTTGGATGCCTTACGGGATTATCTTGCCGGCAATCTGCATTACGTTGCTGATGAACTTAATACTGCGTTCCCTGAACTTAACTGGCAGATCCCACAATCCACCTATCTGGCCTGGATAGACTTACGTCCGCTCAAGGTTGATGACCAGGCGTTACAAAATGCGCTTATCCATCAGCAAAAAGTGGCGATCATGCCGGGATCGACTTACGGAGAGGAAGGGTACGGTTTTGTGCGCCTGAATACCGGATGTCCCCGTTCAAAACTTGAGAAAGGCGTTCAGGGATTAATTAACGCCCTGCGCTCTCTGCGCTAACTAAAGTTGCGCAATGAAATTAATCATTGCGCAACATAGATTTTTATCCCGATTTATTCTTATAATACGGCGCACTTTACCTAAAAACATGAGTGCGACCATGATTGATACTTCCCTTCCTTTAACCGACGTCCATCGCCACCTTGATGGGAACATCCGTGCCCAAACGATCCTGGATCTTGGTCGTCAGTTTAATTTAACGCTTCCTGCTCAAACACTTGAAACGCTGATCCCTCACGTGCAGGTAACGTCAACTGAACCTGATTTGGTCAGTTTTTTGTCAAAGCTTGACTGGGGTGTCAAAGTGCTGGCATCGCTGGATGCCTGCCGTCGCGTCGCATTTGAGAATATTGAGGATGCCGCACGTAATGGTCTGCATTACGTTGAACTACGCTTTTCTCCAGGCTACATGGCTATGGCGCATCAACTCCCCGTTGCAGGTGTGGTTGAAGCCGTTATTGCAGGCGTACGCGAAGGCTGTAAGACTTTCGGCGTTGAAGCCCGTTTAATTGGAATCATGAGCCGTACTTTCGGCGAAGCTGCCTGTCTGCAGGAACTGGATGCACTGTTAGCGCACCGTGATCACATCACAGCACTGGATTTAGCCGGCGATGAACTCGGTTTCCCAGGCAGTTTGTTCCTGTCCCATTTCAACCGTGCACGCGACGCTGGCTGGCATATCACAGTTCATGCAGGTGAAGCGGCAGGTCCGGAAAGCATCTGGCAAGCGATCAGAGAACTGGGAGCAGAGCGTATTGGCCACGGCGTAAAAGCCGTCGACGATCGCGCCCTGATGGATTTTCTCGCCGAGCAGCGTATCGGCATTGAATCCTGCCTGACATCGAATATTCAAACCAGTACCGTCGCCTCACTGACGACGCATCCGCTGAAAACGTTCCTTGAGCATGGTGTGCTGGCGAGTCTGAATACGGACGATCCGGCGGTTCAGGGCGTGGATATTATTCACGAGTACACCGTAGCCGCCCCGGCTGCAGGATTGACGCGTGAACAGATTCGCCAGGCGCAAATCAATGGTCTGGAAATGGCGTTCCTGAGCAATGAAGAGAAACAAGCACTGCGTGAGAAAGTCGCCGCAGCGTAATGGCTTTATTGCCGGATGGCGCTAACGCTTATCTGGCCGACATTGCATTGTTGGCCAGATAAGATGCCTCGACATCCGACATTGACATTATCAGGCAAGGCACAGCGTCGATCGGTGTTTCGCCGATTCAATGCCCAGCTCAATCAGTTCCATGATTTGAATGGCTTGTCTGGCTGGAACCGGGTTCTCGCCGTTACCATTCAGCGCATCACGGATACCCGCATAGTAAGCCGGATAATTGCCTGGAACGGTTAACCAGGTTTCTTCCACCTGCTCATCACCTTCAATGCGTGTCAGTACACCATCACGCATGTCATAACCCCAGTCTTCCTGCGGCAGGCGCTCACCATTTTTAAGACGTTCCTCTTGTGGATCCAGACCATACTTCACATAGCTGCCACGCGATCCATGAACGATATAACGAGCAGACTCTGCGGCTGCCAGCATCGTTCCGTGCAGAATCACGCGACGCTGCGGATACGTCAGGATGGCATGGAAGTAATCTGTCGACTGCGCCCCCGGGCGGAGCTGCGCCAGATCGACTGTCAGGCTCACGGGCAAGCCAAACAGGTTAATTGCCTGATCTAAAAGATGCGGCCCTAAGTCATACCAGATACCACTCCCCGGGCCACCCTGTTCACGCCAGCGGTCACGGACCTGCGGGCGGAAGCGATCGAAATGAGATTCAAAATAAGCCACCTCACCCAACGCGCCATCAGCCAGCAAGGCTTTCAGCGTCAGAAAATCGCTGTCCCAGCGACGGTTATGGAAGACAGAAAGCAGGCGCCCTACGCTTCTGGCCAGCGCATCCAGTTCGCGTGCTTGTGACAGTGTCACAGTGAAAGGCTTATCAACAACCACATGCTTACCTGCTTCCAGCGCCGCTTTCGCCAGCGGAAAGTGTGTATCATTGGGTGTAGGGATCACAATCAGGTCGATACTCGGATCGTTAAACAGGTGTTTAGGCTCAGTAACAACCGCCACCGAAGGCCAGTCCGCCTTCACTTTTGTTTCATCACTACTGGACACCGCTACCAGTTCCAGACCCGGAGTGCCCACGATCAGGGGGGCATGGAAAGTTTTACTGGCATAACCGTAACCGATTAGCCCAACGCGGATGTTGTCACTCATGTTTTTGCCTCTCAATTCAGATCTGGCCTATTTCACACCATAGATAGTAGCGCCACAATAGTTTAATAACCTTTGCGCTACAAAGGTTGTTGCTTAACTTAAGTCAAACATATGCCACTTAGAGTTAACTTGCCGCTAAAAAGTCATCGAAATCGTTCCCAATGCTCTTGCTGTATTATTTATTGATAAGTAACATTTGCTACCTGTGTTTATGGATAAATCAAAGCAAATGTCGTCAGTAATGAATCGTCTTATTGAGTTAACAGGTTGGATTGTTCTCGTGGTCTCCGTGATCCTGTTGGGTGTTGCCAATCATATTGACAACTACCAACCACCGGAACCCGTCGCTGCAGTACAGAAAAAATAAATATACGCAGCCCGTTATAGCCTGGCAGTTAACTCCGCGATAGTTGCTGGGTAGGGCTGTAAAAGATCAATTTTTGTCAAAAAAAAGCGAATTATGCCGCATCCCGCTCCAGCGCGTATTGCCTGCGATCGTGAAGCGCGTTACCCTTTCCGCAGGCGAGAATAGCGCCAGGTTTCCCACAGGGTTGAAAACTCTTCTTACATTTGCGCGCAAATTCGCGTTTACCTGTACAACGTTGGTTGTTTTTTAATATTTACTACTCCGTTAGTATTATTTTATTAATATGGATTGCCTTTTATGACTGTTCAGGATTACTTATTAAAATTCCGCAAAATCAGTTCTCTAGAAAGTCTGGAAAAATTGTTCGATCATCTTAACTACACACTTACTGACGATAGCGACATTATCAATATGTATCGCGCTGCAGACCACCGCCGTGCTGAGCTCATTTCGGGAGGCCGCCTGTTCGATGTCGGTCAGGTGCCCAAGTCCGTCTGGCATTACGTGCAATAAACAAGAAAGTAGCGCCTGGCGTTAAAAGCTTTATAATAATTGCCCCAAAATGAACGGCATGTCTGTTCGCGCGCGTAAACCTGGAGATGAAATGACTACAACACCGGCACAACGTATCGGAGGCTGGCTACTCGGGCCATTGGCCTGGCTGTTAGTCGCGTTGTTAAGTGCTTCGCTGGCGTTACTGCTGTATGTCACTGCGTTGGCCACACCGCAGACATTCCACACGCTGAGCGAGCAAAGTACGACGAATTTGCTGCTATGGGGCGTCTCCTTTATTACCGCTATCGCCATGTGGTACTACACGCTGTGGCTGACCATCGCGTTTTTCAAACGCAGAGCCTGTGTGCCAAAACACTATATTATATGGCTGCTGATCTCGGTGTTACTGGCAATTAAAGCGTTTGCATTCTCACCTGTTCCGGATGCGTTTGCCGTGCGTCAGCTGCTGTTCCCTTTGTTGGCGGCTGCGTTGCTGGTACCCTATTTCAAACGCTCGCAACGCGTTAAGACGACGTTTGTGAATCCGTAATAACCCTACAGTTAACCTGTTGTCGCCTGTTGTAGATTGTCAGATAATAGGCGGCTTTTTTATTTCAGGCCGAAAAATGACTGATTACCTGCTGCTGTTTGTCGGAACTGTACTGGTCAATAACTTTGTACTGGTCAAGTTTCTGGGCTTATGCCCCTTTATGGGCGTTTCCAAAAAACTGGAAACCGCAATGGGTATGGGCCTCGCCACGACCTTTGTAATGACGCTGGCATCCATTTGCGCATGGCTGATTGACACCTGGATCCTCATCCCGCTCGATCTCATCTATCTGCGCACGCTGGCCTTCATTCTGGTCATCGCCGTGGTGGTGCAATTTACCGAGATGGTTGTACGCAAAACCAGCCCTGCGCTGTATCGCCTGCTGGGGATCTTCTTACCGCTGATCACCACTAACTGTGCGGTATTAGGTGTAGCGTTGCTGAACATCAACCTCGGGCATAATTTTTTACAGTCGGCGCTGTACGGTTTTTCTGCCGCCGTCGGCTTCTCACTGGTGATGGTTCTGTTCGCCGCAATTCGCGAACGCCTCGCCGTGGCAGACGTTCCTGCCCCGTTCCGCGGTAATGCAATTGCGCTGATTACCGCTGGTTTAATGTCTTTGGCCTTTATGGGCTTTAGTGGTTTGGTGAAGTTGTAATGAATGCTATCTGGATTGCCGTTGCCGCAGTGAGTCTGCTGGGTCTGGCATTCGGCGCTATTTTGGGTTATGCCTCTCGTCGATTTGCCGTCGAGGATGATCCAGTTGTGGAGAAAATTGATGAAATTCTCCCGCAAAGCCAGTGTGGGCAGTGCGGTTATCCGGGCTGCCGTCCTTATGCTGAAGCTATTGGCTGTCAGGGCGAAAAAATCAACCGATGCGCCCCTGGTGGCGAAGCGGTGATGCTAAAAATTGCGACCCTGTTGAACGTCGATCCGCAACCTATTGATGGTGATGAGCAGGACGCTACCCCCGTTCGTATGCTGGCGGTGATTGATGAAAATAACTGTATCGGCTGCACAAAATGCATTCAGGCCTGCCCGGTCGATGCCATCGTGGGCGCTACGCGTGCCATGCACACGGTGATGAGCGATCTGTGCACCGGATGCAATTTGTGCGTTGATCCGTGCCCGACCCAATGTATCGAATTACGCCCGGTAGCCGAGACACCTGACAGCTGGAAGTGGGATTTAAACACTATTCCTGTGCGCATCATTCCTGTGGAACAACATGCTTAAGTTATTCTCCGCATTCAGAAAAAATAAAATCTGGGACTTTGATGGCGGCATTCACCCACCTGAAATGAAAACCCAGTCTAACGGGACACCGCTGCGGCAGGTTCCGCTGGCTCCGCGCTTTATTATTCCGTTGAAGCAGCATATTGGCGCTGAAGGTGAACTGTGTGTCAATGTGGGCGACACCGTGCTGCGTGGTCAGGCGCTAACCCGTGGGCGCGGCAGAATGTTGCCCGTACACGCCCCGACCTCCGGCACCGTTGTTGCCATTGCCCCGCACTCTACCGCGCATCCTTCGGCTTTAGCTGAACTTAGCGTCATCATTGATGCGGACGGCGAAGATCGCTGGATTGAGCGTGACGGCTGGGCAAATTATCGTGCCCGCAGCCGCGAGGAGCTCATAGCCCGTATTCACCAATTCGGTGTTGCCGGACTCGGCGGCGCAGGTTTTCCAACTGGCGTCAAATTGCAGGGTGGCGGTGATAAAATTGAAACACTGATCATCAACGCCGCTGAATGTGAACCCTACATCACCGCCGATGACCGCTTAATGCAAGATTGCGCGGCCCAGGTGGTCGAAGGTATCCGCATACTTGCACATATTCTTCAACCGCGCGAAGTCCTGCTGGGTATTGAAGATAACAAACCGCAGGCTATCTCCATGCTGCGCGCAGTGTTGGCTGATTCTCACGATATCAGCTTACGAGTCATCCCCACGAAATACCCGTCAGGCGGCGCCAAACAACTTACGCAAATCCTGACCGGCAAGCAGGTTCCTCACGGTGGACGTTCCTCCGATATCGGGGTGCTGATGCAAAACGTGGGGACTGCCTATGCTGTCAAGCGGGCCGTTATTGATGGCGAGCCAATCACCGAGCGTGTGGTCACGTTAACGGGCGAAGCAGTCAGCCGCCCGGGCAACGTTTGGGCGCGATTGGGTACACCTGTTCGTCACCTGCTCAACGATGCAGGTTTCTGTCCTGCTACTGACCAGATGGTGATCATGGGCGGTCCGCTGATGGGCTTTACCCTGCCCTGGCTGGATGTCCCTATTGTGAAGATCAGCAACTGCCTGCTTGCGCCCTCTGCCAGTGAAATGGGGGAACCGCAGGAAGAAAAAGGCTGTATTCGCTGTAGCGCCTGTGCCGATGCCTGCCCTGCCGATCTTCTGCCGCAACAACTTTACTGGTTCAGTAAAGGCCAACAGCATGATAAAGCGACAACCCACAACATTGCTGACTGCATTGAATGCGGCGCATGTGCATGGGTATGCCCAAGCAATATTCCTCTGGTGCAGTACTTCCGCCAGGAAAAGGCTGAGATTTATGCCATCAGTCAGGAAGAAAAACGCGCTGCGGAAGCAAAAGCCCGTTTTGAGGCCCGACAAGCCCGACTGGAGCGTGAAAAAGCGGCACGTCTTGAACGGCATAAAAGCGCAGTTGTACAGCCTGCAGCGAAAGATCATGATGCCATCGCCGCCGCGCTGGCTCGCGTGAAAGAGAAACAGGCCCAGGCTATGCAGCCGGTTGTAATCCAGGCGGGTGAACAACCTGACAACAGCGCAGTGATTGCCGCACGTGAAGCGCGAAAAGCGCAGGCTCGCGCCGCACGCAGTGAAAATTCGTCAAAAGATGAAGGCAGCAGCGCGGGTACGGATCCACGCAAAGCCGCCGTCGAAGCCGCTATTGCCCGCGCCAAAGCCCGCAAGCTTGAACAACAAGCCGCCACAGAACCCGCCGAGCCGATTGACCCACGCAAAGTCGCCGTCGAAGCCGCTATTGCCCGCGCCAAAGCCCGCAAGCTTGAGCAACAAGCCACCACGGAATCTGTCGAACCGGTTGATCCGCGCAAAGCTGCCGTTGCGGCCGCTATTGCACGCGCTCAGGCCAAGAAAGCCGCACAGCAGCAGGTTGTAAACGAGGAATAAATGGTATTCAGAATAGCTAGCTCCCCTTATACCCATAACCAGCGCCAAACATCGCGTATCATGATGCTGGTTCTGATTGCTGCATTGCCAGGGATTGCCGCTCAATGGTGGTTCTTCGGCTGGGGTACATTGTTTCAGATAGCGCTGGCATCGGTCAGCGCCATCGCCGCCGAAGCGGGCGTGCTTAAACTACGTAAACAGCCCGTTGCCGCGATCCTGAAAGACAACTCCGCCCTGCTTACAGGGTTGCTGCTTGCCGTCAGTATTCCCCCCCTGGCTCCGTGGTGGATGGTGATCCTGGGTACCGTCTTCGCCGTTATCATTGCCAAGCAGCTGTATGGCGGTCTTGGTCAGAATCCATTTAATCCGGCAATGATTGGTTATGTTGTTCTGTTGATCTCATTCCCGGTGCAGATGACAAGCTGGCTGCCACCGCATGAAATTGCCGCTACGGTGCCCGGATTTTTTGATGCTTTAAACGTTATCTTTACCGGACATACCGCTGGCGGCGGTGATATGAACACGCTCCGTATAGGGATCGACGGCATCAGTCAGGCTACTCCGCTGGACACCTTTAAGACCTCCCTGCACGCGGGACATACTGTTGAACAGGTGATGCAGTATCCGATTTACAGCGGCATGCTCGCGGGCGCAGGTTGGCAGTGGGTTAACCTTGCCTGGCTGGCGGGCGGCATCGTGTTGTTATGGCAAAAAGCGATTCGTTGGCACATCCCGGTTAGTTTTCTGCTGTCGCTTGCCGTTTGTTCAACGTTAGGCTGGTTTTTCTCTCCAGCGTCGCTGGCATCACCGCAGCTGCATCTGCTTTCCGGTGCCACCATGCTGGGTGCATTCTTTATTCTTACCGACCCCGTTACGGCCTCGACAACCAACCGTGGTCGCCTGATTTTTGGTGCACTTGCGGGTCTGTTGGTCTGGCTGATTCGTAGTTTTGGTGGATATCCTGATGGCGTGGCCTTTGCCGTGTTACTGGCGAATATCACCGTTCCACTGATTGATTATTACACCCGTCCTCGTGTGTACGGACATCGCTAAGGACAACGTATGCTGAAAACGATTCGTAAACACGGTATCACTCTGGCACTGTTTGCCGCGGGCTCTACAGGGTTAACGGCGGCGATTAATCAGTTAACCAAGTCTACCATTGATGAACAAGCGGCCCTGCAGCAAAAGGCGTTGTTTGATCAGGTACTGCCTGGCGATCGCTACAATAACAATCTGCCAGAAAGTTGCTATCTGGTGAATGCTCAGGCATTAGGTAAAGGTACACATCGTGTCTATATTGCTCGCCAGGACGACCGTCCGGTTGCGGCAATCCTGGAGGCCACGGCCCCCGATGGTTATTCCGGGGCGATTCAACTGCTGGTCGGTGTCGATTTTACCGGTACTGTGCTGGGTACGCGGGTGACGGAACATCACGAAACACCAGGACTCGGTGATAAAATTGAGTTACGTCTGTCTGACTGGATCACCCATTTTAGCGGCAAAACAATTAATGCAGAGAATGACCCTCACTGGGCGGTGAAAAAAGATGGCGGCGATTTTGATCAGTTCACAGGCGCGACCATTACTCCCCGGGCAGTGGTTAATGCAGTGAAACGTGCAGGCCTGTTTGCGCAGACGCTGCCTGCGCAACTTCCTCAACTTAGCGCCTGTGGAGAATAACCATGAGCGAAATTAAAGACGTTATTGTTCAGGGGCTTTGGAAAAATAACTCCGCGCTTGTGCAGTTACTCGGGATGTGTCCGCTGTTGGCCGTTACCTCTACCGCCACTAACGCGCTGGGGCTGGGACTCGCGACGACGCTCGTCCTGACGTTGACCAACCTGACGATTTCAGCGCTGCGCCGCTGGACACCGCCCGAAATCCGTATTCCCATTTATGTCATGATCATCGCCTCCGTGGTGAGTGCGGTGCAGATGCTGATCAATGCCTACGCCTTTGGCCTGTATCAATCACTGGGTATCTTTATCCCCTTGATTGTGACCAACTGCATTGTCGTGGGCCGTGCTGAGGCCTTCGCCGCCAAAAAAGGCCCTGCATTATCTGCACTCGATGGTTTTTCCATCGGCATGGGGGCGACCGGCGCCATGTTTGTTCTCGGATCGCTGCGTGAAATAATTGGTAACGGTACACTATTTGATGGCGCAGACGGTTTGTTGGGTAGCTGGGCCAAAGTATTGCGTGTTGAGATTTTCCATACTGATACGCCGTTTCTGCTGGCCATGCTGCCACCAGGCGCGTTTATTGGTCTGGGCTTAATGCTGGCTGTTAAGTATCTGATTGATGAGAAAATGAAGAAACGCCGTGCCGAGGCGGCTGTCGCGGACAGTCCGGCTGGTGAAACAGGGAATGTGTCATGAATAAAGCAAAACGGCTGGAAATCCTCACACGCCTGCGTGATAACAATCCGCATCCGACAACCGAGCTTAATTTTACATCGCCTTTCGAACTGCTGATTTCTGTCTTGCTTTCCGCTCAGGCCACCGATGTCAGCGTCAATAAAGCAACGGCTAAGCTTTACCCCGTCGCTAATACGCCCGCCGCAATGCTGGAACTCGGCGTCGAAGGTGTTAAGTCATACATCAAGACAATCGGTTTGTTTAACAGCAAAGCGGAGAACGTGATTAAAACCTGCCGCATTTTACTGGAACAGCACAATGGCGAAGTTCCGGAAGACAGGACTGCATTAGAAGCCCTGCCCGGCGTTGGGCGCAAGACGGCGAATGTGGTGTTGAATACTGCCTTTGGCTGGCCGACCATTGCTGTAGATACCCATATTTTCCGGGTATGTAATCGTACACAATTTGCCCCAGGTAAAAACGTCGAGCAGGTAGAAGAAAAGCTACTGAAAGTCGTCCCCAGTGAATTTAAAGTCGATTGCCATCACTGGTTGATTCTTCATGGCCGCTACACCTGCATAGCCAGAAAGCCACGTTGTGGTTCCTGTATCATCGAAGATCTCTGCGAATTCAAAGAGAAAGTTGATATCTGATGCTGCCGGGGCATCCTCTTTGCCCCTCGCATACATAGCGATTAGTTATGCACTCCCTCGCGATAGTTTTCCCGACAATGATGCCATCCAATTACCCATCTCTAATGTAATATTCTTGTGAATTAGCACCTGAGCAGGTTAATCGTTTTTTTAGTAATAGAAATTTCTATCTATACGTGATCAAGATCACCCAGCCAACACAATGTTAAAAAATATTTATTTTTTAGTTAATATGACAATCATATGACCTAATTGAGCAGTTTATAAACAAAACATTACACTAGCTATTTTTCAGATAATGGCCTATATCACTGGATTCAACCGCAAATAGCAGAACATATCGCCACATTGCAGTTTTTACCGTAATTAAACAGTGTAAAAACCTGCCATTTTCTAAATGAAGAAATTTAACGCTGGATAACATTTCTATGCCCCGACGATTTCACCAGTCATGATATATGTAACAGATTATTACAAACCACTTGTCTGAATGGTCAAGATAGTGAACATTACTTGCCGTTTCCCCTCCCACTATAACAATCGGACGGATGAACTTGACTCATCACGTACCTGAACACCCCCGTTGATATGGGATGTAAAAAAAGAGGTAAAAGTGTCTACTGCAAACAATAAACCAACAGAAAGCGTCAGTTTAAACGCCTTCAAACAACCAAAAGCGTTCTATCTCATTTTCTCAATTGAGCTGTGGGAACGTTTTGGTTATTACGGCCTGCAAGGGATTATGGCCGTCTACCTGGTTAAACAACTGGGCATGTCAGAAGCGGATTCCATCACCCTTTTCTCCTCCTTTAGCGCCCTGGTATATGGTCTGGTTGCGATTGGCGGCTGGTTAGGTGATAAAGTTCTGGGTACAAAACGCGTCATTATGCTGGGTGCCGTTGTCCTGGCCATTGGTTATGCGCTGGTTGCATGGTCTGGTCACGATGCGGGTATCGTTTATATGGGCATGGCGGCCATCGCGGTCGGTAACGGTCTGTTTAAAGCAAACCCATCATCTCTGCTCTCTACCTGCTATGCCAAAGATGACCCGCGTCTTGATGGTGCATTTACCATGTACTATATGTCCGTCAACATCGGTTCATTCTTCTCTATGCTGGCAACGCCGTGGCTGGCTGCGCGTTACGGCTGGAGCACCGCGTTCGCACTGAGCGTCGTGGGTATGCTAATTACCGTTGTTAACTTCGCATTCTGCCAGCGCTGGGTTAAACAGTACGGTTCCAAGCCTGACTTTGAACCCATCAACTTCCGCAACCTGCTGCTGACCATTGCAGGTGTTGTGGTGCTTATCGCGATTGCAACATGGCTGCTGCACAACCAGGGCATTGCCCGTATGGTTCTGGGTGTTATCGCCATGGGTATCGTGGTTATCTTTGCGAAAGAAGCGTTCTCTATGCAGGGTGCTGCACGTCGTAAAATGATCGTCGCCTTCATTCTGATGCTGGAAGCCATTATCTTCTTCGTGCTGTACAGCCAGATGCCGACGTCTCTGAACTTCTTTGCGATTCGTAACGTTGAACACTCTATTCTGGGTATTGCTTTCGAACCGGAACAGTATCAGGCACTGAACCCGTTCTGGATCATCATCGGTAGCCCAATTCTTGCTGCTATCTATAACAAGATGGGCGACACTCTGCCGATGCCGACCAAGTTTGCAATTGGTATGGTGCTGTGCTCAGGCGCATTCCTGATCCTGCCGCTGGGTGCCAAATTCGCGACCGATGCTGGCATCGTTTCCGTTAACTGGCTGATCATCTGCTACGGTCTGCAAAGTATCGGTGAGCTGATGATTTCTGGTCTGGGTCTGGCGATGGTGGCACAGTTGGTTCCACAACGTTTGATGGGCTTTATTATGGGTAGCTGGTTCCTGACCACTGCCGGTGCCAACATCATCGGTGGTTACGTGGCTAACATGATGGCGGTTCCGGAGAATGTGACCGATCCGTTGATGTCCCTCGAAGTCTACGGTCGCGTGTTCCTGCAGATTGGTGTTGCAACGGCGGTTATCGCTGTTCTGATGCTGCTGACGGCGCCAAAACTGAATCGTATGACTCAGGACGATGACGTCAGTGAGAAAGCCGCTAAGGCCGCAACAGCGTAATTCTCAGGGAAACTTAATTTCAGGCCGCTAACTGTTGTTAGCGGCTTTTTTTTTGCTCCAGGTAGCACTACCATACGGTATACCTCAGCCAAAAGGAGTTACCGATGAAACTGTTCTACAAACCGGGCGCTTGTTCTCTTGCTTCCCACATCACACTTCGTGAGAGCGGTAAAGATTTCACGCTGGATGGTGTTGATCTGATGAAGAAACGTCTGGAAAACGGCGACGATTTTTTCGCGGTAAACCCGAAAGGACAAGTTCCCGCCCTGTTGCTGGATGACGGTACACTACTGACCGAAGGCGTCGCCATCATGCAATATCTGGCAGACACCGTTCCAGACCGTCATCTCCTGGCCCCTACCAGCAGTCTCTCCCGCTACAAAACTATCGAATGGCTTAACTATATCGCTACAGAGCTACATAAAGGTTTTACCCCACTGTTCCGCCCGGATACGCCAGAGGAGTACAAACCAACCGTACGTGCATTGCTTGAGAAAAAAATGCAGTATGTGAACGAATCGCTGAAAGACAACCCGTGGATTTGCGGCGCACGCTTCAGCATTGCTGATGCCTATCTGTTTACCGTGCTGCGTTGGGCGTATGCGGTTAAGTTGAATATGGCAGGATTAAGCCATATCGAAGCGTATATGGCGCGCATGGCTGAGCGTCCGGCAGTTTCCGCAGCGCTTAAAGCGGAAGGATTAAATTAATTGTTGTTGCCGGGTAGCGCTTGCGCTTACCCGGCCTACAGTCAACCCCAGGCCCGATAAGCGTGAGCGCCATTGCATATTGATTACAGCTGAGTGGCGCTAAAGTAGTGTTCAGGCCTGGCGATACGATCCTGTGCGGCAACCACCTGCAGCTCATACTCCTGCATCTCTTTGGTGGCGATCATAATTTCGTACACCGCCGCAGTCACATGCTCCAGCGCCTGCTGCAATGAAGCTCCCTGCAACAGTTTAACCAACAGCAAGCCACTGGTGACGTCACCAACGCCAACCGGTTGGCGTGTGCCAAAATCAACAAGCGGACGACTGATATGCCACGCCTGATCAGCGGTGACCAACAGCATCTCAAAGCGATCTGCGCTCATGCCTGCACGGGCAAGATGCTTAACCAGCACAATTTCCGGCCCCTGAGCAATCAGTTCACGGGCAGCCATCACCGCCTCATCAACATTGTTAACCGCATGCTCGCACAGAATTTCGAGTTCAATCAGATTTGGCGCGATAATGTCGCTGGCCGGAAGTGCGTGACGAACATGAAATTCCGCAACGCCAGGCGCCACGATGCACCCTTTTTCAGGATGACCCATCACTGGATCGCAAAAGAATTTCGCCTGAGGATTTGCCGCTTTCACTTTGCGCACAATTCCCAGAATATGCTCACCCTGCTCAGCGGATCCCAGATAACCACTCAGCACCGCATCGCAGGTCTGCAGTTTATCGATATCAGCAATGCCCTGAACAATTTCAGTCAGGTGACTGGGCGGCATAACACAGCCGGTCCATTTACCGTACTGCGTGTGGTTAGAAAACTGAACTGTGTTGAGCGGCCAGACATTCGAGCCAAGACGACGCATCGGAAATTCGGCAGCACTGTTGCCGGCATGGCCAAAAACAACGTGGGACTGGATGGCGAGGATATTCTTCATTTTACTTACCACAACCCTAAAAAAATAAAGGGGCGTAGTTTCCCACGCCCCTGCTGACTTTTACTTATTTCCAGCAAATCAGACAGTAGTTCTTTTTGCCACGGCGCAGTAAGGTGTAGCGGTCGAACAAAATATCACTGTCCTGGAAGAAATATTCCGGGTCAGATTGTTTCTCACCATTAATGGTGACCGCATTCGACGCAATGGTCTTACGCGCCTGACCGCGAGAAGGCTGCAGTTCAGAATCCACCAGCGCCTGCATCAGGTCAGCACCCTTGTCCATTTCGATCATCGGTACACCATCCTGCGCCAGCTGTTCGAAGTCCGCTTCGCTCAGGTCGCTCAGGTTGCCATTGAACAGGCTTTCGGTAATGCGTTTCGCCGCCACTAAACCTTCTTCGCCGTGAACCAGACGCGTTACCTGCTCAGCCAGAACATACTGGGCACGCGGCGCTTTACCGCTGTTCTTATCTTCTTCTTCCAGCGCATTGATCTCTTCAATGTCCATAAAGGTGAAGAATTTCAGGAAGCGATATACGTCCGCATCAGCCGTGTTGATCCAGAACTGGTAGAACTTGTATGGGCTGGTTTTCTTCGGATCCAGCCAAACTGCACCACCTTCCGTTTTACCGAATTTGGTACCGTCAGCTTTAGTGATTAGCGGAACCGTCAGGCCAAATACCTGATTCTGATGCAGACGGCGGGTCAGATCGATACCAGAGGTAATGTTACCCCACTGGTCAGAACCGCCAATTTGCAATGCCACGCCATGCAGTTTATTCAGGCAGGCAAAATCATAACCTTGCAGCAGGTTATAAGAAAACTCGGTAAAGGAGATCCCCTGATCGTCACGGTTCAGACGCTGCTTAACCGCTTCTTTGTTGATCATCTGGTTTACGGAGAAATGTTTGCCGATATCACGCAGGAAAGTCAGTACATTCATACCGCCAAACCAGTCGTAGTTGTTCGCAGCAATCGCCGAGTTGTCGCCACAGTCGAAATCGAGGAACGGTGCCACCTGTTTGCGGATTTTATCCACCCACTCCTGCACGGTATCTTCAGTATTCAGTTTACGCTCGGCGGCTTTAAAGCTCGGATCGCCAATCAGACCCGTTGCACCGCCTACCAACGCAACAGGCTTATGGCCTGCCTGCTGGAAGCGTTTCAGGCATAACAATGGAACCAGATGCCCCAAATGCAAGCTGTCAGCGGTAGGATCGAAGCCGCAATAGAGCGCGATCGGGCCTTGCGCCAGTCGCTCTGCTAACGCTTCCTCGTCCGTCACCTGGGCCACCAGCCCCCGCTCTTGCAATTGTTTAATCAAGTTACTGCTTGCCATCAAAATCTCCATGTATAAAACGACTGCACCTTTGCCGGTACACGACTTTTCGCCTGATGCGAAAGAGACATAGAATAAAGCGCCGGATTCATCAGCACCAGCGCTTAAAACAAGAATTTTGCATCTTTAGGGGGCCAGACGGTCAATTTTCCACGCGTCATCTTCACGTTGGTATAAAAAACGGTCGTGCAGACGGTTTTCGCCACCCTGCCAGAACTCCATTTGTTCAATGCTTACGCGAAAGCCGCCCCAGAAACTCGGCAACGGAACTTCCCCTTGCTGAAACTTCTGCTTCAGCTCAAGAAATTTACTTTCCAGAATTCCGCGTGCGGAGATCCGACTGGACTGCTTAGAAACCCAGGCGCCAATCTGGCTATCACGCGGGCGACTGTGGAAATATTTTACCACCTCAAGCGTGGACAAGCGTTCGGCCTTGCCGATGACCATCACCTGCCGTTCCAGCGTATGCCAGGGGAATAACAGGCTGATGCGCGGATTGTTCTCGATCTGGTGCGCCTTACGGCTGCCCATGTTGGTATAAAACACCAGCCCTTTGTCATCATAATGTTTGAGCAACACGATTCGCTGGTACGGCTGACCGTTTTCATCGACTGTTGCGACGACCATAGCGGTAGGGTCTGCCAGTTTGGCATCACAGGCTTGCCCCAGCCAGCGCTCAAACAGCGCGAGGGGTTCGGCGGGAAGATCGCGGCGGCGAAGACCGCCTTTCGTGTATTCACGGCGCAGATGCGCGATTTGCTGCAATTCGTCGTTATCAGACATGATGTTGGGCTACGGATTGTCAGTGGGTGACGCTATTGTGCGCCGCCCAGGTGAAAATCTCAACGCTTCGGGTTCTGTAACTGACAGTTATTCAGCACAATTCTGTCTCGTTTATAGACCGTCGCGCTGTCTCCTTTAGACCAGAAGACGTAGATACCATCTGTGTAGCGTGCACCCGATGCCGACACGCCCTGTTTGAGATTCAATAGTTGATTATCATAAACAAAGCTCGCCACCTGTCGGGTATTATTCAATTTTACGGTAAGCGGTTTTTCATCACAGCGATATTCGAGCGTATCCGTTTGCATACGCTCGACAAATTGGTTGTACACACTACAACCGGTAAGCAATACGGGCAGACACACTAATAACAGTTTTTTCATAGCCATATCCTGAAGACTTTCCTGGTCCCGGAGGGCAAAAACACCCTCCCTAACATCCCTAGTTTATCGGTATAGCGCCTGAAATAATTTCAGTTAACTCTGAGTTCGTGGATTGGCGGGGAAAATAGCCCCTAAAACGCTGGGCTCAGACGCGCCAGTCACAGAAGGCAGGTTGCCCGGCAGTCCCGCGAGTGTACGCCACGCCAGCCAGGCAAAGGCTAACGCTTCCATATCATCACCACTGATCCCGGCTTCATCGGTGGAGGTCACTTCCGTACCCGGCAGCAGCGCCGCCAGACGCATCATAAGAAGTGGATTGCGACTACCGCCGCCACATACCATCAACCGTTCACACCCACCGCTCAACTGGACCTGCTCGGAAATCGTCACGGCCGTCAGTTCAGCCAACGTCGCCTGTACGTCTCGTGGGCTAATTCCCGGAAACTGCGCCAGATGGCGTTCAATCCAGCCATAATTGAAATATTCGCGCCCCGTACTCTTTGGCGCTGGTGCAGAAAAATACGGATCGTTAAGCATCGTTTGCAACAGCGGCAGAATCACTGTACCCGAGCAGGCCCACTGCGCATCTTTATCATAAGGTTGGCCACATTGCCGCCAAATCCACGCATCCATCAGCATATTGCCCGGACCGGTGTCGTACCCCCGAACCGGTTGTTTTGGAATGAGCAGAGACAGATTGGCAATACCACCAATATTTAACACCATCCGGCGTTCCGTTGGATGCGCCAGCAACGCCTGGTGAAAAGCAGGAACCAGCGGTGCCCCCTGTCCACCCAACGCGATATCGCGCCGACGAAAATCGCCGACCACCGTTACCCCGGTACGCGCTACAATCTGGTTGTTATCACCAATTTGTAGCGTATGTGGCGCAACTCCTGTCGGTTCATGCCACACGGTTTGCCCATGACAGCCGATCGCGACAATATCCTGCGGTTTTAATTTTTCCTGCTGCAGCAACGCGTTCACCGCATCAGCGAACAAACGCCCCAACTGCGTGTCCAGTTGACCGTATTGGGAAAGCGTCAGTTGCTGCCCCTGACAAATATCCAGAATGGCCTGTTTTACATGAACGGGGATGGGCCATGTCAGACTTGCCTGCTGCGCAACCATCGTTTCATCTATCGCCGCCAGCACAACATCCACACCATCAAGACTGGTTCCAGACATCACTCCGATAAAACGGCCCGATTTCATACGTCATCCTTTTTAGCAAATTAGCCTTGACACTCCACCATAAAGTGTCGACTAATTCCATGCTTCCTTGATGATTTTTGCAGGTTAATCTTTCCAGTAACCGCTAAATTCCATCACCGTGATGAATGATTCGTTTATACTCGGTTAACCCGATTTCGGTTAATATTTTCATATTGTTCCAGTAGAACATGTGACCTTAGACTCACAAATGCCATATAATTTAGCCATGAGGAGTGCTTTATTAGCGTTTCGTGGTGACAAAGGAGATTTGTAAATGATTAAACGTGTGCTGATTGTTTCATTAATGGGCGTATCTTTAGCGGGCTGCGTTAACAATGATAGCCTTTCAGGTGACGTGTATACCGCATCCGAAGCGAAACAAGTTCAGAACGTTACCTACGGTACGATTGTTCATGTTCGTCCGGTGCAAATCCAGGGTGGTGACGACGCAAACGTGATTGGCGCTATTGGTGGTGCTGTGCTGGGTGGGTTCCTCGGTAACACCGTAGGCGGCGGTACCGGTCGTTCATTAGCGACAGCTGCAGGTGCGGTTGCTGGTGGCGTAGCAGGCCAGGGCGTACAAGGCGCGATGAATAAAACCCAGGGCGTAGAACTGGAAATTCGTAAGGATGACGGTAATACCATCATGGTGGTTCAGAAGCAGGGTGCGACCAAGTTCTCTGCGGGTCAGCGCGTTGTTATGGCTAACAATGGTAGCCAGGTTACCGTGTCTCCACGTTAATCGAATTCACGTGTGGTCAACCTCTGGCCACACGTCGTTTTGATCGCTTTATCCCTGCGACTGCAGTTCAATGATATTGTGTTCCAGTCTGGCGACCAGTTTTATCAGCAGATCAATCTCCTCAGTTGAAATCCCTTCCAAAATTTCGCCGCGCGTTTTGTTGATAACCGCTTCCATATCAGCAATCAGCGGTTCGGCCTTCTCCGTTAATTTGATTCTCTTTGCCCGACGATCGCTGGCGCAAGTCTGTCGTGAAATGAGTCCCTTTTCTTCTAACTGGTCGAGCGTACGCACCAATGAAGGCTGCTCAATACCAATCGCCTTAGCCAGTTGAATCTGTGATTGATCCGGTGGCAACTGATGAATGTTGTGCAGCGTAACCCAATGCGTCTGCGTCAACTCCAGAGGTTTCAGGCGATGGTCAATCAGAGCACGCCAAATGCGCACCAACCGTGCCAGATCAGAACCTAATGGCGATTCCAATTTCATCTCCTTATAATTAGCTTGCTAAGTTATTGTGCTGATTTTAGAATAGTGTGCAGCATTTGTATTCCCAAAACAAATGTATTGCCAAATTTGCTTACCGGATGACATTTTTTCAGACATTATGCGTTACAGAGACACATTGTCCCTTTTTTTGCTAAACCTTTAGCAACGCTCTTTTCGCCAAGGATTTTGCCCGTGAAGTTTATGTTTAATGCAACAGGATTGCCCCTACAAGATTTAATGATCGGAGCATCTGTCTACTTCCCCCCTATATTCAAGGCGTTTGTTGCAGGATTTATCCTCTGGCTGGTTGTTCATCGCCTGCTACGCGACTGGATCTATTCTGGCGAAATCTGGCATCCCCTGTTAATGGATCTGTCCCTCTTTACGCTTTGCGTGTGTCTGGCCTTTGTCATGTTGATTGCGTGGTGATTATGTCGCTTAAAACCGTTAAATACTTCTCCACTATTATAGTCGCTGTCATTGCCGTCCTCGCCGGGTGGTGGATGTGGAATTACTATATGCAATCGCCGTGGACGCGTGACGGAAAAGTCCGCGCTGAACAGGTCAGCATCACACCGCAAATCTCTGGCAGCATTAGTGAACTCAACATTAAAGATAATCAACTGGTTAACAAAGGCGATGTTCTTTTTGTTATCGACAAGACCCCTTTCCAAATTGCTGAGCTGAACGCACAGGCTCAGTTGGCTAAAGCACAATCCGATCTGACCAAAGCCGATAATGAAGCCAAACGTCGCCGCAATTTGTCGCAAAATTTCATCTCAGCAGAAGATTTGGACAGCGCACTACTCAATGTAAAAGCCATGCAGGCGACCTTTGCCACAGCCCAGGCCAGCTTGCGCTATGCCCAGTGGCAACTGGCACAAACGGTAGTCAAAGCCCCTGTCACAGGCTGGGTCACCAATCTATCAACCCGTACCGGAGACTACGCCTCAACGGGTAAACCGCTGTTTGCTCTGGTCGACAGTCACTCTTTTTATGTCATGGGGTATTTCGAAGAAACCAAGCTACGCCACATTCAAGACGGGGCACCTGCACTAATCACACTCTACAGCGGCAACATCAAGTTACAGGGTCACGTTTCCAGCATTGGTCGCGCTATTTATGATCAGAGTGTGGAAAGTAATTCCGGTCTGGTTCCTGACATTAAACCAAACGTTCCGTGGGTTCGTCTGGCGCAGCGGGTTCCCGTTCGTATCAAATTTGATACCCTTCCGCACGATGTTACGCTGGTTTCGGGGACAACCTGTAGCGTGTCCATCGGTCAGCAAAAATGAAACTGCCCCACCTGACACCAGCCAGTTTGCCGTGGTTTAAAGCCACGAGCGGACAGTGGCGTTACGCGCTGCGTAATACCATTGCGATGTGTCTGGCGCTAACCTTCGCCTATTACCTCAATCTGGACGAACCCTACTGGGCGATGACATCAGCAGCGGTAGTCAGTTTTCCAACCGTTGGTGGCGTGATAAGCAAAAGCCTGGGGCGTATCGTGGGCAGTTTACTTGGTGCAACGGCCGCATTGATTATAGCCGGTCATACCCTCAATGAACCCTGGCTGTTTCTGTTGAGCATGTCAGTCTGGATCGGTTTTTGTACCTGGGCGTGCGCGCATTTCACCAACAACGTGGCCTACGCTTTTCAACTGGCAGGCTATACCGCGGCGATTATTGCGTTTCCAATGGTGCATATTACAGAGGTTACGCAACTGTGGGATATCGCCCAGGCACGTGTGTGCGAAGTCATCGTCGGGATCCTCTGTGGCGGCTTGATGATGATGATCCTGCCCAGTACATCCGATGGCACCACGCTGCTGACCGCATTGAAAAATATGCATGCACGTTTGCTGGAGCATGCCAGTTTACTCTGGCAGCCAGAAACTACAGATGCTATCCGCACCGCCCATGAAGGGGTGATCGGCCAAATCCTGACAATGAATCTGCTACGTATTCAGGCGTTCTGGAGCCACTACCGTTTTCGCCGTCAAAATACCTTGCTCAATGCGTTGTTACACCAACAGTTGCGGTTGACCAGCGTAATTTCCAGTCTGCGGCGGATGCTACTGAACTGGCCCAATCCCCCGGCAAATACCCGGGATGTCATCGAGCAGTTGCTGAACGCATTGGTAAAACCCGACACCGACAGCTACGCCGTCGCGCGGATTATCGCCCCGCTGTGCCCCGTCGATCAGCATGACTATCGGCACGTCGCCTTCTGGCAGCGTCTGCGCTATTTTTGCCGTATCTATCTGAAAAGCAGCCATTATCTGCGCTTACTGGAAAAGGGTGCCACGGTCGATACTATCAATGTTGAGCGTACGCCGGGTCTTGCCCGTCATACCGATAACGCGGAGGCTCTCTGGAGCGGATTGCGTACCTTCATTACGCTGATGGCGATCGGCGCGTGGAGCATTGGCGCACAATGGGAGTCAGGCTCCGGGGCCCTGACGCTTGCCGCCATCAGCTGCGTGTTGTATTCCGCCGTAGCGGCCCCCTTCAAATCACTCTCTTTGCTGATGCGCACGTTGATCCTGCTATCGCTGTTCAGTTTTGTGGTGAAATTCGGTCTGATGGTACAAATAACCGATCTCTGGCAGTTCATTCTGTTTCTCTTCCCGCTGCTTGCCACCATGCAGTTGTTAAAATTACAGATGCCGAAACTGGCGGGGCTTTGGGGACAGCTGATCGTTTTTATGGGATCGTTCATCGCGGTGACCAATCCTCCCGTCTATGATTTTGCAGGTTTTTTGAATGACAATACGGCGAAGATCACGGGCGTCGCGCTGTCGTGGCTGGCTTTTGCCATTCTGCGGCCAGGTTCTGATGCGAGAAAAGGCCGCCGTCATATTCGCGCGTTACGGCGTAACTTTGTCGATCAACTTAGCCGCCATCCGTCACTCAGTGAAAATGAGTTTGAGTCACTGACCTATCATCATGTCAGCCAGCTTAGCAATAGTCAGGACGCGCTGGCACGACGCTGGCTATTGCGTTGGGGGGTGGTTTTGTTGAACTGCTCACACGTGGTATGGCAACTGCGCACCTGGGAGGCGCGTTCAGATCCGCTCGCTCGCGTCAGAGACGTGTGTATCTCGCTGCTCCGCGACGTGATGAGTGAACGTGGCGTGCAGCAACGTCCGCTGAATGCCACGCTTAATGAACTCCAGCGCATCTGCGATACGCTCGCCCACCATCATCAACCTGCCGCACAAGAACTGTCTGCGCTTGTCTGGCGGCTACACTGCTCGCTTTCACAGCTCGAACAAGCGCCGCCGCCGGGTACGCTAAGCCGTTGATTACTTGATAACCCCGCAGGCGTAGCGCGCTCCGCCACCGCCAAGCGGTTTCGGTTGATCGGACATATTATCGCCGCCCACATGGATCATCAGCGCCTTACCTTTTACCTCGTCGAGCGTTTTGAGCCGCGGTGCAACAACCGGCGTTGTCGCATTCCCTTCGTTATTTACCACCAGCAATGGCAGGTCGCCCATGTGGCCTGCGCCTTCCGGACCTTCATGCTTGCCAGTTTTATGCGGATCATAATGACCGCCAGCCGATTCTGCTGCCGAGGCTTTACCCTCTTTGATAGCGGGTTGGCAACTGCCGTTAGCATGCACATGAAAACCATGTTCACCTGGCGGCAGTGCTTTAAGATCAGGCGTAAACTCCAGCCCTTTTGCGGATTCGGCAATGGTGACAGTACCAATTTCCTGGCCAACGCCCTGCGACGTCACCAGATTCATCACCACTTTCTCACTGGCAGCCTGTGCACCTGCACAGGCCAATAACGTGATGATGGCTAAACTCAAACGTTTCATACAACCTCCGTCATCCAGGTGTCTGACTGATAAGTGTAATCCAGTGACATAAATTTGAACGACAGAACGCTGAATACGTGATTAAGGCACGTCGCAACCGAGCGCCGCTTTACGAATACGGAACCACTGCTGGCGAGACATGTTCAATGACTCTGATTCAATTGCAGCACGCACACGTTCGATTTTCCCCGAGCCAATTATCGGCAGTGGCTGCGACGGCAGACGCAGGATCCACGCATACACTACCTGTTCTATGGACTGCGCATTCAGTTCTTCTGCTATCACGGTCAGTTCATTACGCAGCGGCTGGAAGGCGTCATCATTGAAAAGACGCCCACCGCCCAGGCAAGACCAGGCCATTGGGCGGATACGCAGTTGTTGCAGCTGATCTAACGTCCCATCCAACAGGAGAGGTTGATGCACAGGTGAAATTTCGACCTGATTGGTTGCCAGGGTAAAGGGTAATCGCGATTGCAGCAGTGAAAACTGTGATGGCGTGAAGTTAGAGACACCAAAATGGCGCACCTTACCGCTATGATGTAATGTCTTGAAAGCTTCCGCCACATCGTCTGCATCCATTAACGGATCGGGGCGGTGGATCAACAGCAGATCAAGACGATCGGTTGCCAGCAGCTTCAGAGACTGTTCGGCACTGGCAATAATATGGGCGCTGTCAGTGATGTAATGACCCAGCGCGTTTTCCTCTTTCGCCGTCGTAGCAATACCGCATTTGGTAACAATCTGCATTTTTTCACGCAGGTGCGGCGCCAGTTTCATCGCCTCGCCAAACGCCGCCTCACACTGGTATCCGCCATAAATATCCGCATGATCGACTGTCGTGACACCGAGATCGAGATGTTCCTCAATAAAGCTGACTAGCTGACGCGCGGACATATTCCAGTCCATCAGACGCCAGTACCCCATCACAAAGCGCGAAAATTCCGGGCCTTGCGGCGCAATAGTAATACGCTGAACCATAGCAGCTTCCTTATAAGTGAATGTGCATCGAGTATACGCAATTACGCTGTTAAAAGAGTGAAGGTTGTTGCGGTTCTTCCGGCGGGTTGGATTTGTTTGCGCGTAATTTACGCATCAGGCGCTGGCGACAAAGCCGCAGCACTTCCTGCTTCTCGGCATCGCTCATCTTTTGCCAGTTGAAACGCTCATCCCGACTGCGAAAACAGCCACGGCAAAAGCCGCGTTCGTCGGACTGACATATTCCACGGCATGGGCTCTGGACGGGGAAAAACTCCAGCTGTTCGGCCACATCCCCTCCTGTAGTAAGATTGATATACTTATTGAAGACGTTAACTGAATTTCTCGCAAGGGCTATTGCATTAGACCGACTGGTCTATTACACTCCTTCCCATGAACAAAGTCACTGAACACGATACACGCGAACATCTGCTGGCGACTGGCGAACTGCTGTGTATGCAGCGCGGCTTCACCGGCATGGGCTTAAGCGAACTACTGAAAACCGCTGAAGTTCCTAAAGGTTCGTTTTATCACTATTTTCGCTCTAAAGAAGCGTTCGGCGTCGCGATGCTGGAACGCCACTATGCGGCCTATCATCAGCGACTGGCTACGCATTTTGACACAGGGGCGGGGAATTACCGCGACCGCATCCTGGCCTACTATCAGGAAACCCTGAACCAGTTTAGCCAGCACGGGATTATCAGCGGCTGTTTAACCGTTAAGCTGTCTGCCGAAGTGTGCGATCTATCAGAGGATATGCGCACGGCGATGGATAAAGGCGCGCGGCACATTATTGCACTGTTAGCGCAGGCGCTGGAGAAAGGTCGGGGCAATCACTGTCTGTCCTTTGTTGGCGAGCCGTTACAGCAGGCACAGGTGCTGTATGCGCTGTGGCTGGGCGCCAACCTGCAGGCCAAAATATCACGTAGTGCCACACCGCTGGAAAACGCGCTGGCTCACGTTAAAACCATCATTACAACGCCTGCCGTTTAACAGGCGTTTTTATTTTCCTTATTACTAGACGACCGGTCTATTCAGGAGTACCACATGTCATCTGAAAAACTGTTTTCCCCACTGAAAGTGGGCGCCATTACGGCAGCGAACCGCGTATTCATGGCGCCACTGACGCGTCTGCGCAGCATTGAGCCGGGCGACATCCCTACTCCGCTGATGGCCGAGTACTATCGCCAACGTGCCAGTGCAGGGCTGATCATTAGCGAAGCTACACAGATTTCAGCGCAAGCGAAAGGTTATGCCGGAGCGCCAGGTTTGCACAGTGATGCACAAATTGCTGCGTGGAAAAAGATTACGGCGGCTGTACACGCTGAGCAGGGCCATATTGCCGTTCAGCTGTGGCATACCGGGCGTATCTCCCACTCCAGCCTGCAGCCAAACGGTCAGGCTCCGGTTGCGCCGTCCGCCATCAGTGCCGGGACCCGAACTTCTCTGCGCGATGAAAATGGACTGGCCACACGTGCCGATACCTCAATGCCACGTGCGCTGGAAACCGAAGAAATCCCAGGCATCGTGAATGATTTCCGCCAGGCGATTGCCAATGCGCGTGAAGCCGGTTTTGACCTGGTTGAGCTGCACTCTGCTCACGGTTACTTACTGCACCAGTTCTTGTCGCCAACCTCAAACCAGCGTACCGATCAATACGGCGGTAGCGTTGAAAACCGCGCTCGTCTGGTACTGGAAGTCGTCGATGCAGGTATTAAAGAATGGGGTGCCGATCGCATTGGTATCCGTGTTTCCCCTATCGGCTCGTTCCAGAACGTCGACAACGGCCCGAATGAAGAGGCTGATGCTCTGTACCTGATCGAACAATTGGGCAAGCGCGGCATTGCTTATCTGCATATGTCCGAGCCAGACTGGGCTGGCGGAGAACCGTATTCAGACGCGTTTCGCGAGAAAGTTCGCGCGCGTTTCCACGGTCCGATTATTGGCGCGGGCGCCTATACGCCAGAGAAAGCCGAATCATTGATCGAGAAAGGTCTGATCGATGCTGTTGCCTTTGGTCGTGCTTACATTGCTAACCCGGATCTGGTTGCCCGTCTACAGCGTAAAGCCGAGCTCAATCCACAGCGTGCGGAAAGTTTCTACGGCGGCGGTGCTGAAGGCTATACCGATTATCCTACCCTGTAACCTCACAAACTCAGTTCTGCCATTGATAGCGGCGTTATAACGCCGCTATACTAAAACAACATTTTGAATGTATTAGCCATTTTCGAAGGGGAAAAAGATGCGTTTACTTCATACCATGCTGCGCGTGGGTGACCTGCAGCGTTCCATCGAGTTTTACACCAACGTGCTGGGCATGAAGCTGCTGCGTACCAGCGAAAACCCTGAATACAAGTACTCTCTGGCCTTTGTCGGCTACGGCCCGGAAACCAGCGAAGCGGTGATCGAACTGACTTATAACTGGGGTGTCGATAAGTATGAGCTGGGCACAGCCTACGGTCATATCGCCCTGAGCGTAGATAACGCGGCACAGGCCTGTGAACGTATTCGTCAAAACGGCGGTAACGTGACGCGTGAAGCGGGCCCGGTAAAAGGCGGCACAACAGTGATCGCGTTCGTTGAAGATCCGGACGGTTACAAAATTGAGCTGATCGAAGAGAAAGACGCCGGCCGCGGCCTGGGCGACTAACCTCCCCTCGGGCGCAGATCGTCTGTGCCCGTAGTTTTATACTCATCATTTTGCCATAATACGCGCTGCAATTTTCCCGTATTAAGAGACCCAGATGTCCGATAACGCTCAACTTTCCGGTCTGTGTGACCGTTTTCGTGGTTTTTATCCTGTCGTCATTGATGTCGAAACAGCAGGATTTAACGCCAAAACCGATGCGCTGCTTGAAATTGCCGCCATCACACTGAAAATGGATGAACAAGGCTGGCTGATGCCGGACATGACGTTACATTTCCACGTAGAGCCGTTTGAAGGGGCGAATTTACAGCCGGAAGCCCTCGCCTTTAACGGTATTGACCCTAACAATCCGCTACGTGGTGCGGTCAGCGAATATGACGCACTGCACGCCATCTTCAAAATGGTGCGCAAAGGGATTAAAGACAGCGGCTGCAATCGGGCAATCATGGTGGCGCATAACGCTACGTTCGACCACAGTTTTATGATGGCCGCAGCAGAGCGCGCCTCACTGAAACGTAATCCGTTTCACCCCTTCGTCACCTTTGATACGGCGGCATTAAGCGGCCTGTCGTTGGGGCAAACAGTACTGTCAAAAGCCTGTCTGGCAGCAGGAATGGAATTTGACGGGAATCAGGCGCACTCGGCGCTGTATGATACCGAACGGACGGCCGTACTGTTTTGCGAAATTGTTAACCGCTGGAAACGCCTCGGCGGCTGGCCTCTGCCAGTGCCCGAAGAGGCGTAACGGCGGCATAAAAAAAGCGACCATCACAGGTCGCTTTTTTATTTCCGCTAAAATTACTCAGCGTCCGGCTCTTCGGTTTTGTATTTCGCCGCAGTTTCTTTAATCAACCGCTGCAACTCACCGCGCTGGTACATTTCAATTAAAATGTCACAGCCGCCTACCAGTTCACCATCAACCCACAGCTGTGGGAAAGTCGGCCAGTTGGCATATTTCGGCAGCTCGGCGCGAATATCCGGGTTCTGCAGAATATCAACATAAGCAAAACGTTCACCACAGGCGGACAACGCCTGCACTGCCTGAGCAGAGAAACCGCAGCTTGGCAGTTTTGGGGAACCTTTCATGTACAGGAGAATCGGGTTTTCAGCGATCTGGCGCTGGATTTTTTCGATAGTGGTGCTCATTATCTTGCTTCCTTAAACTTCTTTTACGGCAGTAGTCTGCATTGTAGCGGGTCAGGCAGGTAACGGAAAATAACATTTTCATTACGCGATATTATTTTATCGCCTGTCGTTAAAAGTTGCATTCACAATCTCATTTATCCGCATGAAGCCTGTGGATTTGATTATCTGTTCACCAATTACGCCCTGAATTGCTGTTTTTTTTTGCGGTCGGTTACGAAACGTAGTTTTAAACGAAAAAAGCTATTAACTTTCCCTCTTTCTATAGATTAGAATCGTCAAGTTTTGAAAATCACACGCAGGCACGATAGACCTGCCTTACCAGAGGACTGCTCAGTGGCGCGGATAAACCGAATCTCGATCACGCTCTGTGCTTTACTTTTTACCACACTGCCTTTTACGCCTATGGCTCATGCTTCCAAGCAGGCCAGGGCGACACCTACCGCTTCCCACACCGTCAAGACGGTAGATAAAAAGAAAAGCGCAACAGCCAGCCAAAAAGCAACAAAAACCAACAAGAAAACGGCGACAAAAAACACCAGTAAAACCAGTACGAAAACGGCTTCCTCCTCAAAAAAACGCACAGCGACTCCGGCAAAATCGACGAAAACAGCAAACCGTCGCAGTAAAACAGCGGCAATGCACCCTCCAGCCGTCATCTGGACTGAAAAATGTACCCCGCGCAAAGGTCATAAGCCACGTTGTGTAAAAGTGAAGACGACTGCGCCAACAGCCGTTGCTGATGTACATAAAGTGAAAGTACAGAAAGCGACCAAAACCGCCATGTCTACCCTGATGAACCAAATCGGCAAACCTTACCGTTGGGGGGGCACCTCACCCAGAACCGGTTTTGATTGCAGCGGGCTGGTTTATTACGCATACAAAGATCTGGTGAAATTCCGCATTCCGCGTACCGCTAATGAAATGTATCACCTGCGCGACGCTGCGCCGATTGAACGTGGTGAACTGAAAAACGGTGATCTGGTCTTCTTCCGCACGCAAGGTCGCGGTACCGCCGACCACGTTGGCGTCTATGTCGGCAATGGTAAATTTATCCAGTCTCCACGCAGCGGTCAGGAAATTCAAATAACCTCTCTGAGCGAAGATTACTGGCAACGCCACTACGTGGGCGCTCGCCGTGTGATGACGCCGAAAACAATTCGCTAAAAACTTACCCTACAGAATATGCTGTAGGGTAAGTTCTTCTTTTGCATAACCTTTCAATTTGCTACCCTATCCTTACTCACAATGAGGCTATTGTGTGTACTCAATATAAATAATAAGGAGAGAAGCAATGTCGTTCGAATTACCTGCATTACCGTATGCCAAAGATGCTCTGGCACCGCACATTTCTGCCGAAACGCTGGAATACCACTATGGCAAACACCATCAAACCTATGTGACTAATCTGAATAACCTGATTAAAGGCACCGCGTTTGAAGGTAAATCACTGGAAGAGATCGTACGTAGCTCTGAAGGTGGTGTATTCAATAACGCAGCACAGGTATGGAACCACACGTTCTACTGGAACTGCCTGGCACCAAACGCAGGTGGCGAGCCGACCGGTAAACTGGCCGAAGCGATTACCGCCTCCTTTGGCAGCTTTGCAGACTTCAAAGCTCAATTCACCGATGCCGCTATCAAGAATTTCGGTTCTGGCTGGACCTGGCTGGTAAAAGGAACGGATGGCAAACTGGCTATCGTGTCCACCTCCAACGCAGGTACACCGCTGACGACTGACGCGACGCCGCTGATGACCGTTGACGTGTGGGAACATGCTTACTACATCGATTATCGTAATGCCCGTCCTGGCTACCTGGAACACTTCTGGGCACTGGTGAACTGGGAATTTGTTGCGAAAAACTTCGCAGCATAAAATGACAGCGCAGAAGGGATTCCCTTCTGCGTTTTTGTTTTTAATTCGTTGCGTTGCAGACTTCTTCCGCTTGTTTCCTTGCCGAGACAAAGACCAGCAGTAGCGCAAGCCCTGCCACCATCGCCCCCATTACCGGTACGAAACTGTAGCCCAACCCTCCGGAAATTACCGCCCCACCAGCCGCCGCTCCCAGGGCATTCCCCAGATTAAACGCGCCAATATTAACTGACGATGACAATCCAGGTGCCTCGCTGGCAACGCGCATCACACGCATCTGCAGCGGCGGAACCACCGCAAACGTTGCTGCGCCCCACACCACCATACTCACGGCCGCACCCAGCTCATTACGAGCAAGGAAAGGTATCGCCAGCATAATCATCATCAGCAACAGTAAAAAGCCTTTCAGTGTACCGTTAACCGAACGGTCAGCCAGTTTACCGCCCAGATAGTTACCGATAGAGAACCCAACGCCAATCAGCACCAGCATACCGGTGACAAACGCCGGCGTAGCATGAGTAATGCTATGCAGCACGGGTGAGATGTAGGTATAAAGCGTAAACATCGCACCGGCCCCCAGAACGGTCGTCAGTAAAGCTGACACCACTTGTGGACGCATTAACACCGCCAGTTCTTTGCGCACATCAGGGCGTTCACCAGCCCCGCCTTGCGGTAACGAGAAGAACAGGCTGACCATCGCGATAACACCCAGTCCCGCCGTCGCCATAAAGGACATACGCCAGCCGATGGTTTCCCCAAGCCAGGTTGCCGCGGGAACACCGCCAATATTCGCGATAGTTAACCCCATAAACATCGTCGCAACGGCGCTGGCCTGTTTATGTTTGGGGACAACGCTTGCCGCCACAACCGAACCGAGGCCAAAAAATGCCCCGTGGTTAAGACTGGTCAAAATGCGCGACAGCATCAGCGTCGTGTAATCCGGAGATATCGCCGAAAGCACATTACCCAACGTAAAAATGGCCATCAGGAAGATAAGCGCATTGCGACGCGCACGATGGGACAGAAGTAATGTCATCAGCGGTGCGCCAACCATCACGCCTACCGCATACGCGCTGATTAACATCCCTGCTGCCGGAATTGAAACATCCACGCCTTTGGCAATGACGGGTAACAATCCCATGGGAGAAAATTCGGTGGTGCCAATGCCAAACGCTCCGATCGCCAGCGCCAGTAAAGGATAATTTATTTTCATCTATCGACTCCGTAACGTCGAGCCTTGGCACGACACATCATAAGAGTCAAAAGCATGACATTGATCGCAAAATTAATAAAGTTAACAAAACTGCAAAAGACTTTTGCTTATTTGCAAAAAATAGGACGAAAAAGGTAAGCAGAAAGGATGAGGGAGAGCGAACTCCCTCGGGGGAAATCAGTGCAGTGCTGCAGTCAGGCCACCCGCGACAATCAGGCCCAGAACAATTATGGTCGTCACTAACGAAAATTTCAGATCGGTGCTCATCAAGTTTTCTCCTTTTTATTCCCACACAAAAAGTGATATTGCGCATTTTTACACACTTGAAAGCAAAAATCTCTCACGATTTATATTGATAACTGCTTTTAACTCTTCCCCTTTTCGTTAAGATCAGACAAAATTCCACGCTTACTTGATTAGCGTACCGGCCATTGACCCCTTCCTGACGTTCCGTGTCGTTTTCCCGGCGTGCCGCAACCCTGACGTTGCGTTGAGGGTGTGTGAAGGCAAACGTTTACCTGGAGTATTCTCAGGAGCTTAGGATATGGTCTGGAGTGAGATGTAATGGCAACTATTAAAGATGTAGCGAAGCGAGCAAACGTTTCCACTACAACCGTATCACACGTAATTAACAAAACGCGCTTTGTCGCGGAAGAAACGCGCAACGCTGTCTGGGCAGCAATTAAAGAACTGCACTATTCTCCGAGCGCAGTAGCGCGTAGCCTGAAGGTGAATCACACCAAATCGATCGGTTTGTTGGCAACCAGCAGCGAAGCGGCCTATTTCGCTGAAATTATTGAGGCAGTTGAAAAAAATTGTTTCCAGAAAGGCTACACGCTGATTCTGGGCAACGCCTGGAACAGTCTCGAAAAACAGCAGGCTTATCTGTCGATGATGGCGCAAAAGCGCGTTGATGGCCTGTTGGTAATGTGTTCAGAGTATCCGGAATCACTGCTTTCCATGCTCGAAGAGTATCGCCATATCCCGATGGTGGTCATGGACTGGGGCGAGGCCAAAGCCGACTTTACCGATACCGTCATTGATAACGCCTTCGAAGGCGGTTACATGGCGGGCCGGTATCTGATTGAACGCGGTCATCGTGAGATCGGCGTGATCCCGGGACCTATGGAGCGTAATACCGGCGCAGGCCGCCTGGCTGGCTTCATGAAAGCGATGGAAGAAGCGCTGATTAAAGTCCCCGAAAACTGGATTGTGCAGGGTGATTTCGAACCTGAATCCGGCTACCGCGCTATGCAGCAAATCATCTCCCAGTCGCATCGCCCAACCGCCGTATTCTGTGGTGGCGATATTATGGCGATGGGTGCGCTGTGTGCTGCAGACGAGATGGGGCTGCGCGTACCGCAGGATATCTCAGTTATCGGTTACGATAACGTGCGCAACGCCCGTTACTTCACCCCTGCGCTGACAACCATCCATCAGCCAAAAGATTCACTGGGTGAAACGGCCTTCAACATGCTGTTAGACCGAATCGTGAATAAACGTGAAGAGTCGCAGTCTATCGAGGTGCACCCACGCCTGATAGAGCGTCGTTCCGTTGCCGACGGTCCATTCCGCGATTATCGTCGTTAAGACTGTTGTGTGGGAGCCTCATCCGGCTCCCGCAGCCACTCTTTATTCAGCGTCTCACTATCCCCCAGGTAGTCCAGTAACCAGCTCAGTGCAGGCGACGTATCATTCTGCTGCCAGGTCAGGCAACAAGCGGCATCCGGGAACGGATTTTCCAGCTGTAACGCCACCCATTTACCGCCATCGATCCACGGTTTTGCAAAATGCGTCGGCACCATCCCGACACAGAGTCCGGCTGACAAGCAGGTAGCCGAGGATTCCCAGTCAGGCACAACGACGCGTTTTTGGTTGTCCAGCAGCCATGTAATACGTTTCGGCAGTGTGCGGGACGTATCTTCGCGTACCAGCGATGGCCAGTTGCGCAACGTATCGTCACTGAGCGGTCCTGGCATTGCCGCCAACGGATGATGACTGGCCACCACGCAACTCCAGCTCAGCATTCCCATATCCCGGAACGTATAGCGCCCCCCTACCGGAATGGCCTGCGTTGCTCCGATAGCTAACTCCACGCGACCATCCGAAAGCGCGTCCCAGACGCCATTAAACACCTCCTGAAAGACCAGAAGTTCTACATCATCGAAATGGCGGTAGAAATCCACAATCATCTGTCGGGTCCGTTCTGGACGCACAATATTATCTACCGCAATCGCCAGTTGTCCTCGCCAGCCATTGGCGATTTGTTGGCATTGCTGACGGGTGATCTGCATTTTTTTGATAACAGACCGGCCTTCTTTTAAAAACCACGCGCCAGCAGGCGTTAATTCCACGTCCCGATGACGACGTTCAAAAAGAGGCACAGCCAGCCATTCTTCCAGTTGACGCACAGTGTAGCTTACCGCCGAAGGTACGCGGTGCAACTCCTGAGCAGCGGAACTAAAGCTACCGTTGCGCGCCACCGCATCAACCACCTCAAGTGAATATTCCGACCACATATTCTGCCTGCAAAAAATTTGAAATCAGTAAACAAATATTAGCGTTTCACAGCAAGAATTTCACTCACTACACTCAGCGGCATTGTTCTACTGCTTAAAAAAGAGAAATGATGATGCAACCTGGGAAAGGGTTTTTAGTCTGGCTGGCGGGTCTTAGCGTGCTCGGCTTTCTGGCAACAGATATGTATCTGCCCGCCTTCGCCGCAATTCAGTCCGATTTACAGACACCCGCCTCTGCCGTGAGTGCCAGCCTTAGTTTGTTCTTAGCGGGATTTGCCGTCGCACAACTTTTGTGGGGGCCACTCTCCGACCACTATGGTCGCAAACCGATTTTGCTGCTGGGTTTATCTATCTTTGCTCTGGGTAGTCTGGGCATGCTGTGGGTTGAAAACGCCACAGGCCTGCTGGTACTACGCTTTGTCCAGGCCGTTGGGGTTTGTGCGGCATCGGTTATCTGGCAGGCGCTGGTCACCGATTATTATCCGTCACAAAAAGTAAACCGTATCTTTGCCACCATTATGCCGCTGGTTGGATTGTCTCCTGCACTTGCACCGTTATTAGGCAGTTGGATCCTGGTACATTTTTCCTGGCAGGCCATTTTTGCCACCCTTTTTGCGATTACCCTGATCCTGATGCTGCCGGCTCTGCGCTTAAAACCAACGACTAAAGCGCGCGACGACAGCCAGGATAAACTGACATTCGCCACCCTGCTGCGCTCGAAAACCTATCGTGGGAACGTATTGATTTATGCCGCCTGTTCCGCGAGCTTCTTCGCATGGCTGACGGGCTCCCCGTTCATCCTCAGCGAAATGGGCTACAGCCCGGCAGTGATTGGTCTGAGCTATGTTCCGCAAACTATTGCATTTTTGATCGGGGGTTACGGCTGCCGCGCGGCACTGCAAAAATGGCAGGGTCGCCAGCTGCTGCCATGGTTACTTATCCTGTATGCCATTAGCGTCGTAGCGACCTGGGCGACCGGCTTTATTCACCATGTTGCTCTGGCTGAAATCCTGATCCCATTCTGCGTGATGGCGATTGCCAACGGGGCAATCTACCCTATCGTTGTCGCTCAGGCATTACGGCCGTTCCCGCAGGCGACAGGACGCGCAGCCGCATTGCAGAATACGCTGCAACTGGGGTTATGCTTCCTGGCAAGCCTTGTAGTTTCCTGGCTGATCGCCACCCCGCTGCTCACCACCACCAGCGTGATGCTGACTACGGTGCTACTGGCGGCCGTAGGGTACAAAATGCAGTCACAGGCTGAGAACACATCCTTGCCGGATGAGAGCGCGCAAATTGCACACGGCGAGTCGCATTAATCATTGCCGTGGGCACTTAGTTAGTCCGCTAACAATTATCGGTTGAATAGCCAAAAATTCAGGCCTATACTAATTTTCGGTTGTTAATAAAACGATAAGATTTATAGAGTAACGGGAACAAGCAGGTTCCCGTTTTTCCATGGATGGCCTTTTCGGCAAGGGTTTCTCCCTTCCTCTGTTCTACGTCGGATTATAGATTCGCGGATTAAATCCGTGAGATTTCTCACAAAGCCCAAAAAAGCGTCTACGCTGTTTTAAGGTTCTGATCACCGACCAGTGATGGAGAAGCTATGAGTTCATCATGTATAGAAGACGTCAGCGTACCGGATGATGACTGGTACCGAATCACCAATGAGTTATTGAGCCGTGCAGGCATTACCATTAATGGCCCGGCACCGGCAGATATTCGCGTTAAAAACCCCGACTTTTTCAGACGCGTGTTACAGGAAGGATCGTTGGGTTTAGGTGAAAGTTATATGGACGGCTGGTGGGAATGCGATCGGCTGGATATGTTTTTTAACAAAGTCCTGCGTGCAGGTCTTGAAAGCCAACTCCCCCGCCACTTCAGAGATACGCTACGTATCGCAACGGCCCGTCTGTTTAATTTACAAACCAAAAAACGTGCCTGGGTCGTTGGCAAGGAACACTACGATCTTGGCAACGATCTCTTTACCCGCATGCTTGATCCCTACATGCAATATTCCTGCGCCTACTGGAAAGATGCCGATACCCTGGAATCTGCCCAGCAGGCGAAGTTAAAAATGATTGCCGAGAAATTGCAATTGAAACCAGGTATGCGCGTACTCGATATTGGCTGCGGCTGGGGAGGCTTGTCCCAGTTCATGGCGTCACAATACGGGGTGAGCGTGACTGGCGTGACTATCTCGGCAGAACAGCAAAAAATGGCGCAGACGCGCTGTGAAGGGCTGGATGTCACGATTTTGCTGCAGGACTACCGTGACCTCAATGACCGGTTTGACCGTATCGTTTCCGTCGGTATGTTTGAGCATGTGGGACCGAAAAATTACAACACCTATTTTGACGTTGTTGACCGTAATTTAAAGCAAGACGGTCTTTTTTTGCTACATACCATCGGCTCTAAAAAAACCGACAATAATGTTGATCCGTGGATCAATAAATACATCTTCCCGAACGGCTGTTTACCGTCAGTTCGTCAGATTGCCAACGCCAGCGAGCCACATTTCGTGATGGAAGACTGGCATAACTTTGGTGCGGATTACGATACCACCCTGATGGCCTGGCATGAGCGTTTCATGACCACCTGGCCAGAAATTGCCGACAACTATAGTGAACGCTTTAAACGGATGTTCAGTTATTACCTGAATGCGTGTGCTGGCGCATTTCGCGCGCGCGACATCCAGCTGTGGCAGGTTGTGTTCTCTCGTGGCGTTGAACACGGGCTCCGCGTTCCCCGTTAGACAGCATCGCCCCCGAACTACCGGGGGCTTTTTATTCCGATTTAAACGCCCGCTTCGCCAGTAACATTACTCATAGCGCTTTCACGTGCGGCCAATACACGTTCAACCGTATCAACAACGGCCTGTGTTTGCGGGTCGATTTCGATATTGACTCGCGCACCCAGTTTTTTCTTGCCCAGCGTTGTACGTTCCAGGGTTTCCGGAATCAAATGCACGCAAAAGCGTGTCGGTGTGACTTCGCCAACCGTCAGGCTAATACCGTCAATACCGATAAATCCTTTGTACAGGATATATTTCATCAGCAACGGATCCTGAACTTTAAACCACACCTGGCGGTTGTTTTCTGAGGTCAGAATTTTCGATACCTCGGCGGTAGTCATAATATGGCCTGACATTAAATGTCCGCCAATTTCATCGCTGAATTTTGCTGCGCGCTCAACGTTGACCAAATCGCCGACCTTCAGGTCACCCAGATTGGTGATTCGCAGCGTCTCTTTCATCAGATCGAAGCTTATCTGGTTACCGTTAATTTCGGTCACTGTCAGACAACAGCCGTTGTGTGCTACCGATGCGCCGGTCTCCAGCCCATCCAACATGTATTCAGGTAACTCCACTACATGTGTGCGAAAATTCGGTTTTTCATCAATCGACACCAGTTTCGCGGTGCCCTGCACAATACCCGTAAACATACCTGTAACTCCTGAACTCAATTAAGACATCTCTGCTGTGCACAATAGCAGGTGGAAAATCAGGTTGCCAGCAATGCGCCGCTCCCGCCTATTTTTTCACTGGAGAAATACGGATTCCTCGCTACAATAGACTGAAATTTCCCCTGCATTTTCTCCTTGCTGCCATATAAGGCGGCTTTTTTAGTCTCTCAAATAACAACAATATAGTGGTGTACACGTGCAAAAGTATGTAAGTGAAGCGCGTCAGTTATTAGCTCTGGCAATTCCGGTGATTCTTGCGCAAATCGCTCAAACCGCAATGGGATTCGTCGATACCGTGATGGCCGGCGGATATAGCGCGACGGACATGGCAGCCGTTGCTATTGGTACGTCCATCTGGCTACCCGCAATTCTGTTTGGTCACGGGCTGTTGCTGGCGCTGACGCCAGTGATTGCGCAACTTAACGGTTCCGGGCGCCGCGATCGCATTGCTCACCAAATACGTCAGGGTTTCTGGCTGGCGGGGATCGTATCCGTTCTGATTATGATTGTGCTTTGGAATGCGGGATACATTATCCGCTCTATGCATAACATTGATCCTGCACTGGCCGACAAAGCCGTTGGCTATCTGCGCGCGCTGCTATGGGGTGCGCCCGGATATTTGTTCTTCCAGGTTGCCCGTAACCAGTGCGAAGGCCTGGCCAAGACCAAACCGGCAATGGTAATGGGTTTTCTCGGCCTGCTGGTGAACATTCCGGTTAACTATGTTTTCATCTATGGCCATTTGGGCATGCCAGAACTGGGCGGTGTAGGATGCGGTGTGGCAACGGCAGCGGTGTATTGGGTGATGTTTGCCGCCATGCTTTCTTACGTAAAACGCGCCCGATCAATGCGTGATATCCGTAATGAGCGTGGCTTCCAGAAACCTGACATCGCGGTGATGAAACGCCTGGTACAGCTGGGTTTGCCCATTGCGCTGGCATTATTTTTTGAAGTCACGCTGTTTGCCGTGGTGGCGCTGTTGGTCTCCCCGCTGGGAATTGTCGACGTGGCCGGACACCAGATCGCGCTGAACTTCAGCTCATTAATGTTTGTCTTGCCGATGTCTTTAGCGGCTGCCGTCACCATTCGTGTGGGATACCGCCTGGGTCAGGGATCAACGTTGGATGCTCAGACCGCTGCCAGAACTGGCTTAGGTGTCGGCGTATGTATGGCGATGATGACCGCCATTTTCACCGTCACATTGCGCGAGCACATCGCCCTGCTCTACAACAATAATCCTGAAGTTGTCACACTGGCTGCACAACTGATGTTACTGGCTGCCGTGTACCAGATTTCGGACTCAATTCAGGTTATTGGCAGCGGGATCCTGCGTGGTTATAAAGATACGCGTTCCATTTTCTTTATCACCTTCACAGCGTACTGGGTGCTGGGGTTGCCAAGTGGATATATTCTTGCGCTCACCGATCTGGTCGTCGACCGCATGGGGCCAGCGGGCTTCTGGATGGGCTTTATTATTGGTCTGACCTCTGCCGCGGTGCTGATGATGCTGCGGATGCGTTTTCTGCAACGCCAGCCGTCAGCCGTCATTCTGCAACGTGCAGCACGATAACACCGTAATAGCCGCCGAGTTAAAATGGGCTGGCATGGCAGACGTTGATTTGTTCTTTGCTGATGGGATGTACCAGCCGCAGTTCGCTGGCGTGTAACATCAGCCGTGACGTCTGCTCCGTGCCAGGCCACTCGCGTCCACCATAAAGATCACAGCCCCAGATCGGATGACCCAAATGCTGACAGTGAAGACGTAGCTGATGGGTTCGTCCGGTCTCCGGCATCAGTTGCACCCGCGTCAGGGGCAGTGACCTTCCGTCCTTCAGTAGCTGATTGAAGCGCTCAATCACCCGAAAACGGGAACGCGCAGGTTTACCGCTATTGGCACTAATCGACATCAACGGAAACAGTGCTGGATCTTTGACAATGGCAGCATCAATCACACCGTCATCCTGTTTCAGGTGTCCACATAACAATGCGCTGTACACCTTAGTCACCGAGCGCTGGCTGAACTGCTGACAGAGCGCAGCATTGATTGCTTTATTGCGTGCAACGACCATCAGACCCGAAGTACCAAAATCAAGCCGATGCGCCAGCGTACAGCCCGGGTATGTCTGTACCAGACGATAGTGCACCGAATCAAGATTTTGCGGATTTTTCCCCGACAGACTCAGCAACCCACTGGGTTTATTGATAAGCAGCAGATGTTCATCCTGGTAAAGGATTTCTATTTCGTCATGGCACGGCGGAGCAACAAAGGTATCGAGAATCGTAGACATCAGACAACCAGACTAAAAAGTGGGGGTGGATCATAACGAATTTTCAACCGGCTGGCGAATCAACGCGCTGCATGATGGACGATAATTAACCCAATACAGTGGTATTCGAAATTGTCTGCTTTCGATGAGATAATGTTGAACATATGATAAATGCCATGCTATTTTTTTGCAGAACCGCTATTAAATACCCGATATGAATTGTGAGACTCAGGTCAACGTGTACATTAATACACATATTTCCCATTTGTATATCTTGAACAAATAATTATCATTAACCATCCAGTGTTCTTCGGCCATCGTCATGTCTGCAATAAAACAGCTAGTATTGGGGCTTATATGCTTATTCGGCATTACTTCACCCTGCGCACTCTACACTGAAGGTTTTAATGGCACGACTGTGTTATCTGTCATTATCATTAACATCAGCATGCCGTATTTTAAATATAAATAAGAAACTCATTACTTCAAAGATAGGGCATTCTGGCAAGCATTCCTATAGCGTTATGCAGCAGCCGTTTTTGTACTATACATACTGGCATTGGATCTTTCCAACACGGGGCAATTTTTTGCTCTGAGTTCACTGTTTGATCATCAAGGCGGCGTTAAGCCGGAATCAACATCCACAGTTGGTAATTCTGCTGAACAGTTCTATAGTCGAGACTGTTTCTCAGTTACAGGATTCACTAATGCGATTTAACGGACTGACCAAAGGTTTCTTCATTTTCATTCTTGCCCTCGTGACCTGGGCGTTTTTCGACGTGTTGTCCCCCTACTTCTCCGCAATCTTGTGGGCCGCAATTCTGACGACTATCTTTAATCCGGTAAAAAACAAACTGCGCAGTGCGCTTGGCGAACGTAACGGTCTGGCATCGTTAATCACTATAGGTATTATCTGTTTGATTGTCTTTATTCCTCTGATGGTGATCCTGTCGTCGTTGGCAATCGAACTGAATGTGGTTTACACCAAGTTGCAGCAAAACGATACGCAGTTTCCGGAAGTGGTCAGTTCTATTCTTTCGTATCTTCCTGACTGGGCCAGAGGGTTCCTCGCAGAACACAATCTGGATAATGTCGCGCAGATCCAGAAAAAACTCTCCGACATTGCGCTCCAGGGCGGACAGTACCTCGCAGGCAGTGCTTTCCTGATTGGTAAAGGAACCTTCGGTTTCGCCATCAGCTTTGGCATCATGCTGTACCTGCTGTTTTTCCTGTTGAAGGATGGACCGTATCTGGTGCGTCAGATTCTGGACTCCTTACCGCTGTCTGATTTTGCCAAGCAGCACTTGTTTGCCAAATTCGTGGGTGTCACGCGGGCGACTGTCAAAGGCACGGCGGTTGTCGCTGTTGTACAGGGCACGCTGGGCGGCATTGCTTTCGCCATTGTCGACATCGACGGTAGCATCTTGTGGGGCGCGCTAATGGCATTCCTCTCGCTGGTGCCTGCGGTTGGCTCGGCGATAGTCTGGGTCCCTGCGGCTATTTTCCTCTTTGCCACCCACCAACTGTGGCAAGGACTGTTTATTGTCGGATTCTTCGTCATTATTGTCGGACTGGTGGACAATATTCTGCGTCCGCTACTGGTAGGAAAAGACACCAAAATGCCGGACTACCTGATATTGATTACCACCCTCGGCGGGATGGAGATTTACGGTATCAACGGCTTTGTGATTGGCCCACTGATCGCTGCACTGTTTTTGGCGAGCTGGAATCTGTTCTCCGGACGTGACCATGAGGGCAACGTAGAAGGTATCGATGAAGCCTTCATGGAAGAAGGAAAAAACCCTCCAGATTTATGATGGCATGACGATAACAAAGGGCGGCCGCGGGTCGCCTTTTGTTTTCACGCAAAATCATACGTTTCCTATAATTTCAATCATGCTTATTCATTAATCGTCGCAGAAGGAACGAAAAAGTGCGAATAGCCACAATCACCAACTGGGCTTACAGTGCGACGGTATGCCTGACCATTGCCTCCGGCGTTGTTATGCTGATGGCATCCGGAGCAGACAATACTGAACGTCAGGTGGTAGAGCAGCGATATAAATTTGATCAGCTAACCGAAGAGGTGGAGCTCGATGCCTGGTCACTGTCCGATTTAGCTCGCGAGTACGTGATCGCCAAAGATCCAGATGCACTGAATGCCTATCGCCAGAAGGCGTCGTCGCTAAAAGCGGTTGAGCAGCGGTTAACAAAATTAAAGGACTTCGGCGCAACAGGTGAAGAGCTGGCGCTGCTGCATGAAGGATTACAAATTGTCGATGCGCTGCAGGAAGAGCAAGCAACCGCGCTCGCCAGTATGGCCCGCGGAGAAACGTCACAGGCAATCACCCTGCTCTACGGCAAAGCCTACGAACAGGAACTGGAACGGGCGCAGGTGCGGATAGATCATTTCCGGCAGTTGCTCGATAACCGTGTACGTAACAGCATTGACGATGCCACCAGGACCTCCCGCATACTGCGTACGCTCTCCGAAGTTATGGTCGGTTTAACCGCACTGCTGTTTTTGTTTGTCCTCGGCTTTATTTTGAAACGCCGCGTATTGCGTCCGGTTGTGCGTCTGAGCGACGTGGTTCATCGTCTCGCATCGCAGGATTATGCCGTAGAAACGCCTAACTTTAATCAGATTGATGAGATTGGCGATATGGCGCAAGCCATTCGTATTTTTCGTGAGAACGGCCTGGCGCGGCAGCGGCTGGAGAAAGAGCGGGATGCCGACTGGGCAATCCGTGAACTGTTGGCGCGTATGACCCAGCGTTTACAGGGCTGCGAAAACTTTGCCGATGTAATCAATGTTGCGCAGCTTTTTGCCCCGAACATTGCCCCTGGCGTTGCCGGACGGCTCTACATTCTTGATCGGGAAGCCTGGCACATGCGCTGTGCCGCCGAGTGGCTTTCGCCGCAAGGCAAAACTGACCCTTTCCATCCGGATGACTGCTGGGCAGTGCGCCGTGGGCAAAGTCATCCTCCCGTGCAAGGTGAGCCGGATATCGCCTGCTACCACCTGCCTGAGTCGTGTCAGGATCATACCCTGTGCGTACCGTTGATCGCCCAGGGGGAAGCCATCGGCCTGCTCTCATTCCAGAATCTCAGCGACAATTCTGCCCCTTCCCGTGCTTATCTGGAGCTGATGGCCGAGGCACTTGGACTGGCATTAGCTAACCAACGTCTGCGCGATGCACTACTGGAAAAAGCGCTTTATGATCCACTGACAGGTCTGCGCAATCGCCATCACCTTGAAGACACTCTGCGCACCCAGATTAGTCAGGCTGTCCACAACCAGGAACCGATCAGTTGCCTGATGATCGATATCGATCACTTCAAAAGCATCAACGACCGTTTTGGTCATGAGGCAGGTGATGGGGTGATAAAAAGTATCGCAGCAATTATTCAGCGCGTTGTTCACGACCACGGAATGGCCTTCCGCTACGGTGGTGAAGAGTTTCTGGTTCTGCTTGCCGGTATGGATGAAGAGGCGGCCAATCGATTCGCGACGGACATTTACAACGGCGTACGCGAGTTGACGCTCAGCTTTGGCGTCTCTGATATCGGTCACGTTGATGTGTCTATTGGTGTTGCCAGCTACCCGCAGCACGCCCAGAGCGATAACCTGTTACGTGCCGCGGATGTCGCGCTGTATCGCGCAAAAGAGCTGGGGCGTTCCCGCATAGTGAGCTTTGGGATGCTGGAAGCGAGCTAACAAGCGGTGCGTAAACCCAGACGGGTACTTCCTGACCCCTCCGGGTGGGCAGAGCATTACTTTACCTCTACTCCTGGTAGTGATATGTTGAACTGATGAATATAAAACACGATTGCAACGGTTTTAACCACAAACGTTGGTGGCTGCCTTCTTAAAGGCGGTCAGAATGTGTTTATCCATTTTTAAATAACCGCCGAAAGGCGGTTATTTGCATTTTGAGACCCCTTTCGGTTTTATGCTTAAGGAGTCTTCTATGAACAACAAATCCATCATCCTAACCGGCGACCGCCCTACTGGGCCACTGCATCTTGGCCACTATGTAGGTTCCCTGCGCCAACGCGCGATACTGCAACACGATTATCAGCAGTTTGTTCTGGTAGCAGACCTGCAAGGTCTGACCGATAACGGCAGCAATCCACAAAAGATCCAAAATAACATACCCGAAGTGTTGGCCGATTATCTCGCTGCAGGTATTGATCCCTCACTCACCACCCTTTGTTTACAATCGGCACTACCTGCCCTTGCCGAACTCACCGCGCTGTATATGAATATCGTTACCGTGGCTCGCGTCGAGCGTAACCCAACGGTCAAAAATGAAATTGCGCAAAAAGGTTTCGCCCGTTCGCTGCCGGTCGGTTTCCTGGTTTACCCCATCAGCCAGGCAGCAGATATTACGGCATTCAAAGCCAGTCTGGTTCCCGTCGGCGACGATCAGTTGCCGATGATCGAACAGACTAATGAAATCGTGCACAAGATGAATAGCCTGTTACCGACCCCCGTTCTGCATCACTGTAAAGCTATGTTAAGCGAAACCAGTCGTCTTCCTGGTATTGACGGCAACGCCAAGATGTCGAAATCACTCGGTAATACGCTGCTCCTGTCAGCAAGTGAAGAGACTATCCATCGCGCCGTCAGCGCAATGTACACTGATCCTAACCACCTAAAAGTGTCCGATCCAGGGCAAATTGAGGGTAATGTCGTGTTCAGCTACCTGGATGCTTTTCACCCGGATAAAGCCAAAGTCGCAGAAATGAAAGCGCATTATCAGCAAGGAGGATTGGGTGATCGGGCATGCAAAAATGAGCTGGAAATGTGCCTGCAAGAACTCATCGCGCCCATGCGTGAGCGTCGGGCAACCTATATTCAGGATAAAGGTATGCTGATGGCGATGCTTAAAAAAGGCAGCGCGCAGGCCTACGACATCACGCAGCAAACACTAAGAGAAGTAAAACAAGGATTGGGATTGTCGGTATTTTAATCTGGATTGGTGTCCCTCCCGGCGGAGAATAACCACCGGGAGGGATGACTCTGTTTTGCGCCGCATTTTACCCGCATCACGTGGAACATGACGCTGTGATTAAGTGCTATCCAACTGATTGTAAATATCGGATCCAGCCATTTAGATACCCGACACCTGGCACCATTCGCGGGACAAGGTTGAAAGCAACGACCAGGATGAGCCCCCTTCACGCATGCAAACCGCTATTTTTATCCCGCCGTAAATGGCACTAACGGGAAGATGTGACCCCGTATCACCATGCTATATATCCAGCGACACAAACTCACCACGAAAGGGAAGCATCGTTATGTTGAAAGGTAAAAGAGCCGTTATCACCGGCGGCGGCGGAGGATTTGGTCAGGCGTTGTGCGTTTGGTTGGCTCGAGAAGGCGTCAACGTGGATTTTTCTGCCCGGCGGGTTGAGGATATTCACAAAACCTGCAGCATCATCGCCGCTGAAGGTGGTGTTGCCAAAGGGTATCTGTGTGATTTAACCCAGCCTGAATCTATTTCTCAGTTTGCTTCACAACTCTTAGATATAGACAGGTCCATCGACATTCTACTCCTCAATGCTGCTCAGTGGTTGTCAGGGACCTTAGACGAACAACCGGACTCAGAAATCTACAATACCGTCAGCTCAGGCCTGACAGGTTCAATTCTACTAACACAGGCATTGCTTCCAGGATTAAGGCGCTCAGACAGTGCTGACATCGTTTCGATTATATCTGTATGCGGCATTCCGAATTTTACGGATTCAATTGCCCATCCCGCTTTTTTTGCCAGTAAACACGGGATGAGTGGTTTTACAACTAAACTGTCGAAACAGTTATCCAAAGAAAATATCCGGGTAACCGGGTTATACCCACCGGATTTTGAATTGACCGGGTTAGATCCTCTTGTCGACACTCAATCCAGAATGGGAGAGCATCTAATGAATGGACGTTCTGTCTGGGAAACAATTCGTTTTGTGCTGACTCAACCGCGGAGTTGCCATATTAGTACCCTTTACTTTCAAGGACCCACTCGCGAAGATTTGGAGCATTAGGTACTGAATCTGACAGCACTAAACCGAGCGGACTCACCTCCGCTTCTCACTTGCCCCAGCAGCACCGTGCTGTATGGCTATGCCGATGTCTGACAGGTCCTGCTCTGAGGAGTTCGCTATGACCACCTTTTATCAACTAACAGCCACCAGCCTGGACGGCCAGCGTATCCCTATGGCTGACTATGCTGGCAAGCTGGTTCTGGTGGTAAATACCGCCAGCCATTGTGGCTTCACGCCACAATATGCAGGTCTGGAAGTGCTATACAAAAAGTACGCAGCTCGCGGACTGGTAGTGCTTGGTTTCCCCTGCAACCAGTTCGGTAGGCAGGAACCCGGCGACGCCGACGAAATCGCGCAGACCTGCCACATCAACTACGGTGTAAGCTTCCCGATGTTTGAAAAAGTGGAGGTTAACGGCGCCGCTACGCATCCGGTATTCCGTTATCTAAAAAACGAGTTGCCCGGCATGCTGGGGGGGCGGATAAAATGGAATTTCACAAAATTCCTGATCGGACGCGATGGCAAGCCGCTAAAGCGTTTTGCGCCGTTCACTACCCCGGAGAAAATGGAAACTGTCATCCTGGCTGCACTTGAAATCTAGGTATTTTTGTCATTTGAATTGTCTGCCTGGTGCCAGAAGCGGATGTTGCTAATGCCACTGATGAATTAATCAATTGAGAGCAGGTCATGTTTATAATATAAATCGACAGGTACTCTGAGTTTTACCGGAAAATCATCGATGAACATTACAACCTCCATTGCACTTTTGAGCGCTTGTCCATTTGTGAGTTTGGCCGCAGCACCGGTGACTTTTTCCGAAACCACCCTGGACGCCACTGGCCCAAAGGGTCCTTTAAAAGGTACGTTGCTCACTCCAAGTTCAAAACCAACTGCCATTGTTCTTATCGTTCCAGGCTCCGGCCCGACTGATCGGGATGGAAACAACCCGCTTGGTGTGAATGCATCACCTTACCGACTTCTTGCTGAAGCCCTTGTTGCGAAAGGCTTTGCAACACTTCGTATCGATAAACGTGGAATGTTCGCTAGCGTAATGGCCGTGGAAGATGCCAATGCGGTGACGATTGCTGACTATGTTGACGACGTTCGTTCCTGGCTAAAAGTACTTAAACGTGAAATGCAAACTTCCTGTGTTTGGGTTTTAGGACACAGCGAAGGAGGCGTAGTCGCACTTGCCGCGGCTCAAGAACAGGATGTATGCGGTGTGGTTCTTATCGCAATGCCCGGGAGGCCGATGGGCGAGGTGTTAAGGGGACAACTTAAAGCTAATCCGGCAAACGCGTTGTTATTAAATGAAGCGCTGCCGATAATTGATGCTCTGGAGCAGAGCCGGAGGGTGGATACAACGAATATTCATCCAGCACTACAAAACCTCTTTAATCCTTCGGTTCAGGGATTTTTGATCAATGCGTTTTCATATAATCCAAGTCATCTCATTTCGACCATTTCCAAACCCGTGTTAGTGCTACAAGGGCAACGAGATCTCCAGGTGGAAGAAACGGATGCAAGAATGCTTAAGGCCGCGAATCCTCAAGCATCCCTGGTTCTACTACCCAATATGAACCATGTTATGAAAGAGGTTACCTCGGACGATCGCAAGGCGAATATCTCTTCATACGCTGAACCAGCGCTACCATTAGCTCCCGGTTTAGTCGATTCGATTGAACATTTCCTTATCCACAACTCACATTTTCCAGAGAAGTAACAACTGCTCTGGTCCTGGTGTCTGCCAAAAAACTTACTTTTATAGAGTTCAGAAGGCTTTAAGCATTCATCTCCTGTTCGCTCACAGCAACCTGTCAGATATTTCGCACTACCGACCGCGTATCAGCATTCGATGAAACTGCGATAGACAGAATCACCTCAACGTCCAGCAAGGGCTAAAATGAATAAGACCCCTAAATTAATTGGTTGCTACGTGGAGATCGTTCATCTATTCTGCTTGCATCAGTGAGCAGGTGGGAGTCACTCTTTGTGGATTATCTCATACTTCAGAAAACCGTCATTACCGTTATTCTTGTTTTGTGGGTAATGAATGAATTCAGGACAAAGAAAATAAAGCATTCTGACCCCGCCATTGAAGAAGCCGACGCTAGAGAACGTCATGAATGGCGATATCTTAGGTGGGGAGGACGGGCAATACACATGACTGCGGCAGTGTATATCTTTGTTCAGCTGATTCAGTTTTTACTGAGATAGCCTGCCACAGGCTGATTCGACTGGACGGAATGACATGACAGCCCAGAATGATGCTGATTCGCGCCAAACATGATGGTTTGAATATTTCCTGAGCGCCAAAAGCGGACTTTGGAGAGAATTTAGAATAATATCCTAACTAAAAGCGTTTAATGCTAAATTTTAGCCTTAGTAACTCAATAAAAACAGTGCAATATCTTTATATGAATACTATTGCCGTTATTAGGTCAAATGATTTTTATCTCTTTTAGAGGTAATGACATTCAATAGCCTATAGGTAGTGAATTTGTTCATGTGATGAAGACTTATACATTATTGGAAGGAATTGTTTACACTGCAACTTAGTCATCTAACAGCTATCGTTCAGTATTCGCTAGAATTTGATGATTTATATGTGGAATTTGTAGAAATTAGAAAAAATCTGCTAATCACGTCGCGCTTTTATACAACTAGTCTCTTCACTTACAGCAACTGAGCCTGCAACCTGAACAGCATAAACCATCACCATCATGAATGATTACGTGGTACTATCACCCCATGAACTAAATCAGGATTGCATGATGAGCTTTAAGATACACGACAAACTAATTCATGAGGTTGAATCCCCAAAAGGTCTTCTTTACCGGATGGTAATCATTTATACCGGTTTTATGGTTACGCTAATTATTGCTCTCTCGTTGGCCATGGGTGACATATCAAAGCTAAACTTTTATTTCTTTATAAATACTTGTACTATAATAGTAACCGCATGGTTTATTAGGAAGTCGTTTAACATCCACTCTAGAGAGAGGCATTTACTAACTTTAAGAATTAGTTTGTTTTTGCTTTTGAATTCATCTCTGGCTTCTATGGCTGGAGGTCTTAATTTGATAGAGAGAGATATAGCATCTGTAATAGCAGCTCTTCTATACGCCCCAGCCATGCTTATGATTATTTATTCGTTTAATAAATTCATATCATACGCCAATCATAATTATAAATCTGCGGTTCACCTTTCATTAACAGATGAATTGACAGGATTACCAAATAGACGGCATCTGAACGTTAAACTCAGAGAGATAGAAAACAGGGCGGGAATGATATGCATTGCAGACATTGACCATTTTAAAAGTATCAATGATATATATGGTCATGGGGCCGGGGATAATGTATTGAGAAACATAGGATTGACGCTAAGCCATTATATAAACGATAAGGTTTTTATTTCCAGGTCTGGTGGCGAAGAATTTGCAATTGTAATTTTCGACGATACTAATGCTGAGGACTTCATTAGAAAGATAAAAACATCGGTTTCAGATGAGGACAAAGGCAGTATTAGTATCACTCTAAGCATTGGAGTGGCAATCAAACAGAAAAAGGACTCTTCTTCTGAAGTCATTACTGCGGCTGATGATGCACTTTATCGAGCCAAAAGAGCTGGAAGAGATTGCATAATATACGCTCAGCGCTCTCATAATTAACCAAAAAAAATAATTGAAGAGTTGATCCTGCTTTATTAATTAAGTGATTCTAGTTTAGTTTCAAAGTAACTTAAACGATCAACAGCCAGCGGATTGGGGTATCAGGAAAGACTTACGTTCACTCTCTGAATGAACTGGATTACCGTCATACATACCTATCCCACATTGCTTGACGCTGCTTTTTTCATGCCTCGATGCTATTTATCGAAAAATATCATTCGGACATCTATTAATTGAAATTCATACTAATTTAACGATAATTAAATCATTGCGCAACCAACTATTGTAAAGTCCACTGCCCGCTGGTACTGCATTAGGCATGTCTATATAAAAAGCGAGGTGTTATAATCTAGGCATCCAGCCCCCATAATATACGATAACGATGATAAATAAAATACTGGTGAGTGCTTGTCTTGTGGGGTTCAAAGTGCGCTATGACGGAAGCGAGAAAGCGCAAATGACCAATCAGTTGCAGCGCTGGCATAAAGAGCAGCGTCTCGTGATCCACTGCCCTGAGCTGGCCGCCGGCTTGCCAATTCCACGCCCTCCTGCTGAGATTGTTTCTGCTGAGGGTAAGGACGCAGTGCAGGCTCAGGCCAGAATACTTGAAATTACTGGACAAGATGTAACTGAGCACTATCAGCTTGCCGCCTGGTTGGCGTTACGTACCGCTCAGGAGTCAGGTTGTACCGCTGCGCTGCTGACCGACGGAAGTCCAACATGCGGTAGCCAATTCATTTATGACGGTTCATTCAGCGGCCAGCGTAAGTCAGGAATGGGAATCGCCGCATCGCTACTCACCGAACATGGTATAGCCGTGTTTTCTGAAAAGAGGCTCGCCGAGCTGATTGCCTGGATTGAAGAGAAGGAACGCTGAGACCTTTTTTATTGAGATACGAACAGAAGTCAGATCCGCAAGACTCACCCGTCTCCGTTTAGGTATGAGAGGATAATATTATTGACTCGTCTATTATGGTAATAATTACGAACTTCCGCTCCTCGCTCATAGCAGATCTTGCGGCGCTTCAGGCGGCCCGCTTCGTGCCAGGAGCGGGCAATGTCCCTGATTAATTTCTGTTAATAAAGAAGCATATCGGTCCATATACTCTCCATAATTTGCTAAATATAAATCAATAATCCTCTGTCAGAATTACCGAACTGAATGGAGGAGTTATGAGTAAAATAAATTACCACATTAAACACATTGAGTATTTACTCAAAAAATGCAGAACAATTTTCACCAAAGATATTTCATTTCATGCGAAAAGACTTCATAAACTTTCGGGGCGCTATCCAGACCTACTTAATCCATTAACGCTTAATGAGAAGATTTGTCATCGTCTCATATTCGAACACAATCCATTTTTTACAACATTGGCTGATAAACTTGCTGTCAGGGAATATGTGAATAGAAGCACAAGTTTAGTTAAGCTTGTTCCATTGATTGGTGTTTATCGTCGCGTTGAAGATATCGACTTCGATAAACTACCTCCTAAATTTGTTTTGAAATGCAATCATGACAGCGGTAGCGCCGTTATCTGTACAGAAAAATCGGCGTTTGATTCCACTAAGGCTATAAAAAAATTAAAATTATCACTTAAAAAGAATATGTATTATACAACTAGAGAATGGCAGTATAAAAACATATATCCTGTTATTCTCTGCGAAATGTACCTGGATCTGTTTTCCAATCGAAACAGGAACGTTACTCCTGAAATGTTAAGGATACACTGCTTTCACGGTATACCATGTTTTATTGAGGCTGACTTTACTGACAGCAATGGGTGCGGATTCATTAATGTCTATGACAGAGCATGGAATTTACAACCCTTTCAGATGGAGTACCCAAATACTCCAACGCCAGTAGATGAACCCGAATCATTTCATAAATCCGTTATTGCTGCCCAGGAGCTAGCAAAAGAAATAGACTATTGCCGTGTCGATCTTATGCTTAAAGGAGAAGATATCTATTTCAGCGAAATAACATTAAGTCCCAATAGAGGCAAACTTAAAATCACCCCAGAAATTTGGGACGCTAAACTCGGCAGTATGTGGGATCTGTCTCTTGCTAAAAAAGGCTCATTTGAGCCTGTTTATTAATGTCCTGAAGTAGGCCATGACAGTTTGAAAAGCGAGCCATTTTCTTGAGTTACACTGTAGCTAACGTCTCCGCCGTGGGCGCGCATAATGGCTTTTACTACCGACAATCCTAAACCACAACCCTCGGGGTTAATATTTTTAGCATATTCTCCTCGCTGGAAAGGCTGGAATAAGGACTTCTGGAGTTCTTCAGGAATTCCAGGTCCTTTGTCCTGAATGAGGATAAAATTATCATTCCCCATAATACCATTCTTCACTAAAAGTGTTTGAGAGGTGGAATACTTTAAGGCATTGTCAAAAAGAACGGTGAGGCACTGAATAATGCGTAATGGATCGCAGATGCAACGCTGACAGCTAAGCTCAGTAACAATGTTGAAGCCATTCTTTTCGAAATCAGGCAAAAAAGTATCAAGTGCACTGGAGATCGTTGCCGCGAGATCGACTTCGCTGAGCATCAAGGAATATTCGGCCCCTCCTGAGGAGCTCACAACACGAAGATCCTCGATTAAGTTAGTCAGACCTTCAGTTTGTTTTAGGAGATTTCTAAAGAGCGGCGGTTCTGGTTCAAATACGCCATCAACCAGCCCCTGAAGCCTGCCCCGCAAAATAGTAACTGGTGTTCGGAGTTCATGCGCGATAGCAGCATTCCATAAATTCCGCTGAACATCCAGCGTCTGTAACTTCTCCGCCATTTCATTAAAATCATCAACGAGTTTATTCATTTCCCCCAACTGAGAACCGCTGCTAATCGCTCTTGCACTAAGGTTTCCTTGAGAGATTTGTTTAAGGCTGTTTGCCACATCATTCAGGGGATTTAATATTCTTGCAGATAGTTTTACGGTAAAAAATAGTGAAACAAGCAGACTGGTCAATGAAGCGATCAAGATCCATATCCAGTCAAGAAAGGTCATATCATCTTCATCTCCAGCGTTTATCCCTCCCGGGAGGTAGTCAATCAAGAAACTATAAAATAAGTAGGAGCCCAGGACAGCAATTGCAATAATAACGAATGTTAATGACAGCATATATGTCAATATCTGGCGGCTCAGAATTGTTTCTTTGTTCATTTTTTGTCGCCCAAGCGGTAGCCTATTCCTCTGATACTTTCAGGAATACCTTTAAGTCCGGCATGTTCAAGCTTTTTCCGGAGTTTGCTCATATGACTGTCTACGGTGCGATCGAGCGAATCCCCCTCAGGCAAACACGCATCGAGTAACTCATCACGTGAACATACTTTCCTTGGATTTCTGGCCAAATAGGTTAGAAGCTTAAATTCAGTGGTAGTTAATACCGGCGAGGAAACCCCACCCTGGACCGCGATTTCAACGTAAAATTCATCAGGATAAATTGTAAGAAAAGGTGTTCTTAAGGGCCGCGAATGTGTAGGCTCTGCAACCGATCTTGTTCTGCGAAGTACGGCTTCAACTCTGGCGACAACCTCAGAGGGATTAAAGGGTTTTATCACATAGTCATCAGCCCCGAGCCGCAAGCCCATCAGTTTATCAACGTCTTGATCCAGTGCTGTAACCATAATGACCGGTACGTTGGTTTCCTTTCTTAACGTTGTCAGAACATTCCAGCCATCGTACACGGGCAGGTTGATGTCCAACAACAGGAGATCAGGCCTGTTTAGACGGGTAAGGTTGATTGCCTGCTCACCATCTTCGGCTCTTAAGGTTTTCATGCCAGCCTTATTTAAATAGCCTGTCAGTATGGCGGAGATGTCATCATCGTCTTCTGCTACGATAATCAGATTGTTGCTTTTCATATTTTCTTCCACAGTACTGATGACAATATGCATTTTACCCTGAAAGGCTCTTATATTGTCATGCATAATGATTTTTACTCAATTATAAACCTTAGCTTCAGATTAGTTCGGTTTGACAGATACTTTTTGAAAAAGTTCATCACAAAATTTTTATGAACTTAACCGGCCACTTCCTCCATATTCACTACACTTTCCATAAATAATTAATCAACATCGTTAAGCGATAATATACGACCAGGTTGAAAGTTACATGCAACATGTACTGCTGTGTAAGGAACGCTATGACGCTGACTAAATTTATTTTCCGACGTGAGAATTTGATGGCCTCATTTTTATTTTTAATGGTTACATGTGGGTTATTATCTCCCTGGCTTTATTTTGTGCGTGCAATCAATGAAAAAGTAGAATCAACTATACCTTCATCCTTACTGATTCGTGTTTTGATAATCATTTCTGCATTATCATTTATTATTCAGAAAAAACCAGGGGTTTTAAAAAACCTTATTGCAGTAACATTAGGTCTGATTTTGCTATTTATATTTACCATCACTGCATTACATCTTCTTTTAAATACTTTGCCAGACATTTATGATTTTATTTTTTATTATGAATGCTTTTTATTGGTTTTCTTTTGCGGACTACCTGTGTGTTTATGTATAAGAATGATTTGATCTTATGCCTTGTCAGCATAATGCACATCTTCAGGAGTGAGTACACATATCCTCCATAAAACATCCATTCACGATTGACATCATGACGTTACACTTAGCGCATGTCTTATATGACGGCTCTATTATGCCGTCTGGTGTTACTTAACTGAAATAATAAACCAACGGCAGAATATTTTTTCACTCCAATGCTTAAGACACATTTATCATGATTTATAAAGGCACCAACAAACCTACGGCTCCCGGGGTTGCTATCTCGCTTAAGAGACTCGCCTGGCGGCACAGAAAGAAATTGTGCATTACTTTCATGCTGGTTATTGCTGAAAACGTTGCATTCCTGCTCTACCCCGTTTTGGCGGGCATGGCGATAAATGCCATCCTGGCAGGTCAGATGTCACGTGCGGTCCTTTATGGTCTGATGGTTCTGTTCATGTGGTGCATGGGGGTCGCCAGACGTAGTGTAGATACGCGAACGTTTGCACGTATCTACGCCAGTCTTGCTGTGACTGTAGTATTAGCCCAGCGAAAATATTCACTTAATCACTCGACTATTGCTGCGAGAGTATCGCTATCACGAGAATTCGTGGATTTCTTCGAGCTGCACCTGTCTGTATTGAACACCTCGATCATATCCCTTTTCGGAGCAGCAATAATGCTGTTATGGATTGAATTCTGGACAGGAATAATTTGTTTGATCATCGTGGCAATACTGATGTGCTTCGTCTCCGACTATGCCCATAAAAACGAGACATTATATCAGCGTCTTAATAATCGCCTCGAAAAAGAGGTCGATTATGTTCATAAGGCATCATTTGGAGCTCTGAAAAGACACTATGACACGCTTGCCCGCCTGCGTGTGGTGCTATCCGACAGAGAGGCATGGGGATATTTATCCATAGGCATTCTGGTTTCTGCTCTCTTTTCCATGGCCATTATCAGGATGAGCCTGGAATCTGGAATTAATGCCGGACATATTTATTCCGTCATGACGTATATGTGGATGTTTTCAACCAGCCTGGATGACGCCCCACATCTCCTGGAAAAATTCTCCCAGCTCAGGGAGATCGGTAAGCGGGTCTCAACAGACGATGAGGCCTCTTTATCAGGTAATACATGTTGATTTTTGACCATTCGTACGTTGACTGGAAGTACATCTGATGCCGCATTTTTTTATTGATCGCCCCATTTTTGCATGGGTTATCGCGCTGTTTATTGTCCTGACAGGAATATTGTCTATTCCTCATTTACCGATTGCGCAATATCCTGCCGTTGCTCCACCGAGTATTATCATTTCAGTCAGTTACCCTGGCGCGAGTCCGGACGTAATGAACACGTCCGTCGTGTCTTTAATCGAGCGTGAAATTGCGAGTGTTGACAATTTACTCTATTTCGAATCCTCCAGCGACACGACGGGGATGACGTCAATTACCGTAACCTTCAAACCTGGAACCGATATCAAACTCGCCCAGATGGATCTGCAAAACCAAATTAAGATTGTGGAATCTCGCTTGCCGCAGCCGGTAAGACAGAATGGGATCAATGTTGAGGCAGCTAACTCCGGATTTTTAATGATGGTGGGATTAAAATCTCAAAACGGAGAATATCAGGAAGCTGACTTAAGCGATTATTTTGCCAGGAATGTTACTGATGAACTTCGGCGTGTACCTGGTGTAGGTAAAGTCCAGCTTTTTGGCGGAGAAAAGGCGCTCCGCATATGGTTGGACCCGATGAAATTACACAGCTATGGGCTCTCTGTTACGGATGTATTAAGTGCCATCAGTCAACAAAACGTGATTGTTTCACCGGGCAGAACCGGAGATGAACCTGCGACTAGCAGGCAAAGTGTGACTTATCCTATAACGGTAAAAGGACAACTCTCTTCGGTTGAAGAATTTCGCAATATCACGATTAAATCACAGGTCTCCGCCGCCCGGCTGACGCTGGCAGACGTCGCCCGCGTGGAATCCGGGTTACAAAGTTACGCATTTGGAATCCGTGAAAATGGCGTCCCCGCAACGGCGGCAGCTATTCAGCTTTCTCCTGGTGCAAATGCGATTAGTACCGCGTCGGGTATCCGCGCGCGCTTAACAGAATTGTCCGGTGTACTTCCCGAGGGAATGGCATTCACCGTGCCTTTCGATACGGCTCCGTTCGTAAAGCTATCGATATTGAAGGTGGTTGAGACATTTGTTGAAGCTATGGTTCTGGTCTTTTTCGTTATGCTGCTTTTCCTTCACAAAATACGCTGCACGCTTATTCCAGCGATTGTGGCACCTGTGGCGCTACTCGGCACCTTTACCGTCATGCTATTAAGCGGTTATTCCATCAATATTTTAACCATGTTTGGAATGGTGCTGGCCATCGGGATTATTGTTGACGATGCAATTGTTGTGGTAGAGAACGTCGAACGACTGATGGAAGACCAAAAAATGTCTCCGCTGGAAGCGACACGAGAAGCGATGCGGGAAATTACGCCGGCCATCATTGGCATTACGCTAGTACTCACTGCGGTATTTATCCCTATGGCCTTTGCCAGCGGATCCGTGGGTATTATTTATCAACAATTCAGCATTTCGATGGCGATATCCATTTTACTGTCGGCATTCCTGGCGCTGACGTTAACCCCTGCGCTTTGTGCAACCCTGCTCAAGCCGCATGATAGACATCAGGGTAAAAGCAGCGCATTTTCAGCGTGGTTTAACGCTCACTTTTATCGTCTGACTTCGTTTTACACCACTGCTCTGGGCTGTTTTCTGAAGCGTACTGGCCGTGTGATGATGATCTACGCTGCATTATGTTTGACATTGTTTGCCGGTCTGTCTTCCTTACCTTCATCATTTTTACCCGATGAAGATCAGGGCTATTTTATGTCCTCAATCCAGCTTCCCTCTGATGCCACGATGCAGCGGACGCTTAAGGTCGTCGATACATTTGAAGAGGAAATCGCCCACCGGCAGGCGGTAGAAAGTAACATTATGATTCTGGGATTCGGTTTTTCTGGCTCAGGCCAGAACTCGGCCATGGCATTCACCACCCTCAAGGACTGGAGGCAACGCAAAGGAACCACGGCGCAAGAGGAAGCCGACTATATTCAGGCCCAAATGGCAAACGTGCCGGACGCCGTAACGATGAGCCTGCTGCCTCCGGCCATTTCTGATATGGGAACATCATCCGGGTTCACTTACTATTTGCAGGACAGAGGCGGGAAAGGCTATCAGGCACTCAAGCAGGCGGCCGATAAGCTTATTATGCAGGCAAATAATAATTCTCACCTTTCCGATGTCTATATTGATGGGCTTGGTGAGGGAACAAGCCTTGCCCTGCATATCGACAGGGAAAAAGCGGAGGCCATGGGTGTGTCGTTTGATGAGATAAATCAAACAATTTCCGTTGCAGCAGGTTCCAATTATGTTAATGACTATACCAATAATGGCCGGGTTCAACAGGTTATCGTCCAGGCGGATGCGCCCTACCGAATGCAACCAGAACAACTTTTGGCTTTGTCTGTCAAAAATCGTTTGGGACAGATGCTTCCGTTATCCACTTTTGTGACGCTTTCGTGGAATGTTGCACCACAGCAACTGATACGCTATCAGGGATATCCTGCCATACGCATAACCGGGAGTGCCGCACAGGGAAAATCGTCGGGTACTGCAATGGCGGCAATAGACAAGCTGGCTGAGCACTTACCACCGGGGTTCGCCGGTGAGTGGGCGGGAAGTTCGTTACAGGAAAAGGAGTCCGCATCACAGCTTCCAGGTCTTATTGTGCTCTCGGTACTGGTGGTATTCATGGTGCTGGCTGCTCTGTACGAAAGCTGGTCCGTTCCCTTCGCGGTCATGCTCGTTGTTCCTTTGGGTCTGCTCGGTGCCGTGCTGGCCGTATCCGTTGCGAATATGACGAATGACGTCTTTTTCAAAGTGGGCCTGATAACCCTGATTGGACTTTCCGCCAAGAATGCGATTCTGATTATCGAGTTCGCAAGACAATTAATGAAAGAAGGAAAGAGCCTTATTGATGCAACATTGACGGCAGCAAAACAACGCTTACGGCCAATACTGATGACGTCTCTGGCTTTCACATTAGGCGTTGTTCCGCTGATGCTCGCCAGTGGAGCCAGCGACAGCACGCAGCATGCGATTGGTACTGGTGTATTCGGCGGGATGATTAGCGGAACGTTACTGGCAATTTTCTTCGTTCCGGTATTTTTCGTGGTGATTACCCGAATTACTGAAATGCGAAAAGGCCGCAAGGATAATAGCCGGAACGGCTAATAACAATTATACGCCCAGCCAGCTACAAGCTTACTTAACGCTTGACTGGCTGGTATTCAACAGTTAAGGACACTATGAACATCATTTTCACCCAAAGATTAATTATTCGGTCTTTTAAGGAAAAAGATGCAGCAGCACTTTTTGATTATCTCTCTACACCACGTGTACCCTGCTTTAATGAGGAAAAACTACATTCGATAGCCGAGGCGGAGGCAGAAGTGACTAAGCGGGCCGGTGAACCAGGACAGTTTGCCGTTTGTTTAAAAGAAACTGATGAGTTGATCGGCCATCTTTTTGCAGACAATAGCAACGAGCCAGACAGCAATACCTGGTCAGTGGGCTGGCATTTTAATCAACGTTATGAACGTCAGGGATATGCGAGCGAGTCAGTTGCTGCACTGTTTGATTATTTATTTAAAGTAAAAGATGCCAGGCGTTTGTATGCCTGGGTAGAAGTTTACAATCTGGCCTCTCAAAAACTCTGTGAACGTTTGCATATGCGACATGAAGGGTGTTTAAAAGAGTTTGTCTCCTTTGAGGACGAGGATGGTAAGGCAAGGTATGACGACACATGCATCTATGCGTTACTGCATAAAGAATGGACAAGTTAGAGACCTCTGAATCGATTGAAGTCTAAGGTTATCAGGACAGCAACAGCAGCCCTGTGCCATAAGCGGATGTTGCGAACATTACGACACATTCAGTCAAGATATCTAAAATCACATGGCAGGGTTATACGGGATGTTTACATGAGCAGTCTGGCAATATTCGCGGTGAAGTGTGATTGTCAGGGTCTGGTACGATACTCACATAATCAGTTCGACGGTCTTCAGTCAGTGTTCTATTGTTTCGCCAAATATTTCCGCATCAGTGCATTTTGTAGTGTCACGCCACGACACACAGGGAAACCTCGTTCTACGACATGAAAGCCGTGTCGTAGAAAGAACGCTTCCGCAGCCTTACTGACATTTGAAGTAAGTTCACCCATACCACATTCTCTGGCTTCTTCATGAATGCGGTCCATCAGTAGCGTCCCTACTCCCTGTCTCGGGTAGGCTCCCGAGACATAGAAATGGTCAATGTACCCATTGGGCTGAACATCCGCATATCCAGCTATTTCACTACCCACTTCAACAACAAAGGGACGTAGTGCCCTCATGCGATTGGTCCAGTGATCCGGGTCGATATCTGATGGGGCCCAGGCATCTATTTGTTCATGTGTGTAGTAGTGGGATGCGAGGGTATGTACAGAAGATAAAAATACGCTAAATAACGAATTTTCATCTCCATTTTTGAACCTTCTGATTTTCATAAAACCTCGTTATGAGCGTGGCTGATAGAACAATACCATTTTTGGAGTGAGACAGGGCTTCTGCACCTCGCTCACAGCGTTCATCATGCACTCGCTTCATGTCAGGGGCGGACATTTCTGAGTTCAGCAACAAAGGTCGCTATATTTTTTCCTGATTGACGCGGGATGAAAGCTCCTGATGGCTCTCTTTTCGTTCACTGTAGCGATCGGCAAGATAACCGGTTTGCCCCTTGAGCAACAGCGTGATTTTAAACAACTCCTCGGCGACATCGACGATACGATCATACCAGGACGAAGGTTTCATTCGCCCATTCTCATCAAATTCCTGCCAGGCTTTGGCAATTGATGATTGATTGGGGATCCGGCAGGGGTAAACCTGAGGGGTTAAACAGCCTGACCTCCGCTCCCATCGCCGTCAGTAAGCGACCCACTTCTTCTGCTGCAAAACGGCTGTAAGAACGCTCTCTTACCGAGCCATACAGAATCAGAATGCGTGGCGGTTCCTGGATCTGCAGGCGTTCAGAAATCTGCTTATCGAAGCAATCAGCGTTCAGTGCAGGAAAGTGTTCCATTATTTCTCCCCCAGAATACTCTGGTTATTTCAAAATAAATACATATGATTTACCATATGTATATTCTAAAGGGAACGGAGTGAATAATGCTACAGCCTGTTCAGCTTTTTAAAATCCTGTCGGATGAAACCCGCCTCGCCATTGTCATGCTTCTCCGGGAGTCTGGCGAACTGTGCGTATGTGATATATGCGCGGCTACCACTGAATCACAGCCCAAGATCTCTCGCCACATGGCCATTCTGCGTGAAGCAGAGCTGGTGCTTGACCGCCGGGAAGGCAAATGGATTCACTACCGCCTGTCCCCCCACATGCCAGCATGGGCGGCTGAGACGATCACGACGACCTGGCAGTGTCTGAGAGACGATGTAGGTAAATGGCTGTCAAAATCAGCCTGCACATCATGCTGAAAAATTTATCATATACATATAAACATATATAAAGGAACCTGAAATGATTTTGGCAGGGAGTATATTTATACTGACGCTGATCCTCGTCATCTGGCAGCCCAGAGGACTCAGCATTGGCTGGAGCGCAAGTATCGGAGCCGTACTGGCGCTGGGAACGGGGGTTATCCACATTCATGATATCCCTGTAGTCTGGAATATCGTCTGGAACGCAACAGCGGCATTCATTGCGGTGATCATCATCAGCCTGCTGCTCGATGAGTCTGGTTTCTTTGAATGGGCCGCGCTGCACGTTTCCCGATGGGGTAACGGGCGTGGTCGCCTGCTGTTTACCTGGATAGTGCTGCTTGGCGCTGCTGTTGCTGCACTGTTTGCTAATGACGGTGCAGCACTGATATTAACGCCGATTGTGATTGCGATGCTGCTCGCACTGGGGTTCAGCCAGGCGACGACCCTGGCCTTTGTCATGGCTGCAGGATTCATCGCTGATACCGCCAGCCTGCCGCTGATTGTTTCCAACCTGGTCAATATTGTCTCGGCGGATTTCTTTGGTCTGGGCTTTACACAGTACGCCTCCGTGATGGTTCCTGTGAACCTTGCAGCCATAGCGGCCACGCTGGTCATGCTTCACCTCTTTTTCCGCCGCGATATTCCAGCCAGATATGACGTTTCACTGCTAAAAATACCTGCCAGTGTGATTAAAGATCCTGCGACGTTCAGGGCGGGCTGGATTGTTTTGCTGTTTCTGCTGGTCGGTTTCTTTGTTCTGGAGCCGCTGGGGATCCCTGTTAGCGCGATAGCAGCCGTTGGGGCTACGGTGCTCTTCGTGGTAGCAAAGCGTGGCCATGCCATTAATACCGGGAAAGTACTGCGCGGGGCACCCTGGCAGATTGTGATTTTCTCGCTGGGTATGTATCTGGTCGTTTATGGCCTGCGTAATGCAGGACTCACTGAGTATCTTTCTGCCGTACTCAATATGCTGGCAGACAAAGGTTTATGGGTTGCCACGTTTGGTACCGGCTTCCTGACAGCCTTCCTGTCGTCTGTGATGAACAATATGCCGACGGTGCTAATTGGTGCATTGTCCATTGACGGAAGTGCCGCGACCGGCATCGTCAGAGAGGCGATGATTTATGCCAATGTGATTGGCTGCGATTTAGGTCCTAAAATCACCCCAATAGGCAGTCTGGCAACCCTGCTGTGGCTTCATGTGTTGGCACAGAAAAACATGACCATCACCTGGGGTTATTACTTCCGCACGGGAATAATCATGACTCTGCCCGTGCTTTTCGTCACTCTGGCCGCGCTGGCGTGGCGGCTCTCTGTCACTTTGTAATGAGATACTGATATGAGCAACATTACCATCTATCACAATCCGGCCTGTGGCACTTCGCGCAACACGCTGGAGATGATCCGTAACAGCGGTAGCGAACCAACCATTATTTATTATCTGGATACGCCCCCGACTCGTGATGAACTTAGCAAACTGATTTCAGATATGGGTATTTCAGTACGCGCATTGCTGCGTAAGAACGTTGAACCTTATGAGCAGTTGGGGCTTGGTGAAGACAGATTTTCTGATGAGCAGTTGATTGATTTTATGCTTCAGCATCCGATCCTGATTAATCGGCCGGTGGTCGTGACACCACTTGGCACACGTCTTTGTCGTCCTTCAGAAATTGTGCTGGATATTCTACCTGAAGGTCAGAAAAGCGCTTTTACCAAAGAGGATGGAGAAAAAGTAATCGACGATACCGGGAAACGAATTAAGTAACCTGACCCTTCAACACAAGTCGGGCACCCGTCTTCGCCGTGCAGGTGTCCACGTCACGCTCACGCAGGACAACCGTACTCAAATCTCCCATATTGCCGGGGATTCTTTAAAACTTACTTCATCACCAGTGTGATATTAAATACCTCCGCTATGAGGGATAGCGCCAGCCCCCTGCGCAACGTTATCGTGTTGGATTATAAGCGAAAGCAGCGGTAGCATGTCTGTCCTGATGTACTCACTCTGTACTCTGCAACAGATCGTCAACATTAAGGATGGGTATGAAAAAGCTGTTGCTGGTTCTCTTGGTGCTAACTGCATTTGCAGCCAATTCTATCCTCTGTCGTATCGCCTTAAAGAATGGATATTCGGATCCTGAGACATTCAGCGTTCTGAGATTACTCGGTGGTGCAGCAATGCTGTTTTTCTGGCATATAGCCCGGGGGAAACCGAAAGAAATACGCTGGAAAATCATCGATGCCCTGTTGCTGTGTGCCTATGTATTATTCTTCTCAATCGCGTATGTTCAGCTCAATACCGCAACAGGCGCATTACTGCTGTTTGGCGCAGTGCAGATCTGCATGATTGGCTGGGGATTAATAAAAGGTGAAACACTTAGCGGATACAAAGCCACCGGGATCGTTATTGCCATCGGGGGGATCATTATGCTGCTGCTCCCTGGCGCAACCGCTCCCCCTTTTATACCCGCCCTGACGATGGTTGCTTCAGGCCTGGCATGGGGAGCTTACTCTGTGCGTGGGAAAAATATCCTCTCTCCTGCCGGGACGACTGCAGGAAATTTCATTCTGAGCCTTCCGGTTATTTTCATCCTGAGTTTGGTACGGCAGGAGCCCGTGCATACTGACGCCAACGGCGTCATCCTTGCCCTGCTCTCCGGCGGGCTGGCTTCTGGTATGGCTTACGTACTTTGGTACCAACTTGTTGCCACTATGTCTTCCGCAACCGCCAGCACGCTGCAGTTGAGCGTGCCCTGTATTGCTGCGGTAGGTGGGGTGCTATTTCTTGGCGAATTGCCTGATTTGAGAATTCTGGTTTGCACACTGATCGTTCTGACTGGCATAGCCATTGTTATTTCATCCGATCGAACACAGAGTAAGAAATCAGCAAAAGGGTAACGTTGAGGAGTCGCAGCACTGTGCTTCGGTGTTTTGACTCACCACCCACATGCACCCTGTCACGCCCTTTGCGCGAAAAACACGCTGCAAAATCAACAAAACATAGCCAACTTGCTTAATTACTCTGCAATTATACAGAAAAAAACAATCAGCCTAAAACTAAAATATATATAAATCAGTAAGATAAAAAACTGCAGGGACAGTTAATACCAGGGTATAGCAGTTATTAGTGTGTCCCTTTTTATGTCCCCGCCCTAAAAATGCCCCCGAAATCACGCCCTCAAGTGTGGTAAAACCGCTCCATAACCACACAGGTCATTCAGCCCTCATATACATACTCCCGTAGCCCATTTCGAGCCATCGCACATTGTTCAGTCTTCGAGTTGTTGTATGCCTGCCTTTTGCACATCACATTCTCATCACCGATTTGATCATCCGTACTTATGACCTTCAACTAATCAAATCTCACGTGAAAAACAGTGCCGCCTCTTACGACTGCTTAGTGCCAGGAGCGGACATCCAGATCATTTCAGAGTGTTAAGTGCACGGGAAGTCTTCAAGTATGTTAATTATCAAATCGAGTGGGAAGATGATTTCATTGGTCTGTCTGAGCTCTTCTAAGCTCCACCAGTAGTGATCGCTAATGACTTCTTTTTCGTTGTTACTCCAACCTGAGCGGTCAATTTCTGATTTATCCGTAGTTATAATAAAGAAACGTTCTTCAGCAAGAACGTTCTCACCACTTGGTAGCACCATAGGGAAGGTTCTGGAGGCTATTTGTGGTCCCGTAGTTCTTCTTGTCAGGCCCGTTTCTTCAAATAATTCACGTAACGCCGCCTGCTCAAAAGACTCGTTGTGCTCGAGTCCTCCCCCTGGCGTTGCCCAGTATATTTTTCCTTCCAGAGCATCAGCTTTATGGCAGAATCTAAAGAGCAGAACGTGATTTTCAGGTGAAAGGACTATCAATCGAGAGGCTGGACGAGTACGCATGTAATCCCTCTTAAATAACATTTAAACCCTCATTTCGGATTTTCCAATAAACGTAGATTGCAGTCTACAAGTGCACATTGAGAATACCTTTTCTTACCACGTCAACTGCGCTTATCGTCCGCTCCTCGCTCAAAGCGGTCGCTAGTCCTACCCCAACTAATGCCATAGTCAGTAAGATCCTTCCCAAAGATCCCCTATTCGTTGTCCTTTCCCTCCGACTTTACAAATATGTGCACTCTCACGAAAAAACGATGGAAAACGTGATTCTTACAGTGCTGGGCTATCTGCGACAGTTACTGATCGGCTGGAGTGTACTGGCGTGGCTGTATCTGTTCTTTATGCGATTTCTCATGTTCGATTAACAGAGAATCACGCTTTGATAATGGTGATGCCCTTTCCTTCAATACTCCTTAGCCAATTATCATCGGTTTCACTATCAACCACGATAGTATTGATTAGCCCTATCTCACCGATGACAAACGATGACGCAGCGTTGACCTTCTCCGGCGACACCAGTACGACCGTTTCCGCCGCTCTGCCGGAAAATGCACGTTTGATGCACGCTTCTTCATAATCACCCGTGGTTAATCCCGCTTCAGGATGAATACCCGTTACCCCCATGAAGAAAATATCCGCATGAATATTGCCTATGCCTTCAATAGCGGCCGCCCCTACACTGACAATGGAGTGTTTGTACAGTCGGCCACCGATCAAAATGACGTCAACCTCGGGTTTATCGACCAACCCCAGTGCAATGCTGGGACTGTGTGTCACCACGGTAATATGCAGATCTTCCGGCAGACAGGCAATCAGCTCTGATGTGGTCGTGCCACCATCCACAATAACAACTTGTCCCGAAGAAATGAGTTCAGTGCCTTTGCGCGCGATCTTCATTTTCACATCTGTTTTTAATGATTTACGCTCGGAAAATGTCGCAACAGCTGAAGACGATGGCAAAGCACCACCATGAACGCGCTGCAATCGCCCTTCTGCGGCAAGCTCACGTAAATCCCGTCGAATGGTGTCTTCTGAAACGCCAAATCGATCGCTCAGATTTTTCGATTGGACCTGCCCTTCAACCTGCAGTTGTTCAAGAATAAGGTGTTTACGTTGATGAGCGAGCATGTGACCGTTCCTGTTTATGCATGTTTATACTTGTATTTGCACGATAGTGCTGATTATGATGTCAACTCTACGGATCAAGGAGTCTTCATGCAACCTAAACGTGCAGAAATACGCATCGTCGATAACCTAACATTATCCGATGACTGGTATTGTTTAAAAAAATACACTTTTGATATTCAACGAAGAAACGGTGATTGGCAGCGCCAAAGTCGTGAAGTTTACGATCGCGGCAACGGAGCCACGATACTGCTCTATAACCGTGACAGGAAAACAGTGATCTTAACTCGTCAGTTTCGTTTTCCGGTATTTATAAATGGTCACGATGGCTATCTCATTGAAACAGCTGCAGGTCTTCTTGACAACATGGCTCCTGAAAAACGGATCAAAGCCGAAGTTGAAGAAGAAACTGGTTTTCGTGTATCCAGCGTACAGAAGGTTTTCGAGGCGTACATGAGCCCAGGCTCGGTCACGGAGAAGCTCTATTTTTACATCGCGGAATATGATGCTGCCGACAAGACAGGTGCCGGTGGTGGAATTGCGGCTGAAGGAGAAGATATCGAAGTGCTTGAGTGGCCGCTTGCAAGCGCACTTGCCGCAATTGAAAGTGGTCTTATCGTCGATGGCAAAACCATTATGTTGCTTTATCACATTGCGCTGAAAAACATTCTGTGAGGTTCTCTTTGTGAAACAACTTATTCTCATTGCTGGTCCCTACCGTAGCGGTACGGATGGAAAACAAAATCTTATCGATGCGAATCTTGCTCGCCTGGAAGATGCAGCGTTAGCGGTATATCAAAGAGGACACATTCCTGTAATCGGCGAATGGCTGGCACTACCACTGGCAAAAGCTGCCGGTTCTGCGGCTATTGACGATGAAATCGGCGAATCTATGATCTACCCCGTTGCCCATCGACTTATCACCAAATGTGATGCGATTTACCGTATTAAAGGCGCTTCTAAAGGTGCTGATATGGACATCGATGTCGCACATAAGCATGGACTCACCGTTTATTTCCGCCTTGAAGACATCCCGTTGGCGTAATTTTATTGTGCTATTGCCTGCGAATGTGCAGGCAATTAAACCCTCGCCAATGGGATCTATGACTCTCAGGAGAGATGGGGAGCGCAAGCGCGGGCAATACAATGATCTTGCGTTCGATCTCATCGGACAGCGTGGTCTGATGCTTCTTCACCAGTTGTGGCTCAAAAGTGCCGTTACGATCGCGCGGGGTTGCCAGTTCAAAACTGCCGGTCGGGGCTTTAATGGTCTTTTTGCCTGAACCATTTTTACGGTTAGCCTCCACATCCGAAGCCAGATGGGAGTCAAGTTCAGCAGACAAAGCAGCTTCAGTTAACTGTTTAATTAATGGCGTTAAGATACCATCCTTACCCGTTAATGCCTGGCCGGACTGGAGGGCCTTAAGCGCTTTATCGAAATCGAAGGGCTGGGACATGTGTCATTCCTTTTTGTTTGTATATTACTGGAATGACATAGAATTTCTAATACTCCCTCCGGCTATGCCGGAGGATATTTATTCGGGGCTGTGGTGTATTTTGTGGTGTATTTCTATGGCCTCTCCTTCACCACCCTTTATCTCCCATTCATATGTATATATTGTTTTGTAAAGACTAACAATAATGTTTTCTGCGATTGAATATGAAGCGTTCATGGTCGTACCATATTCTGCCGATCTATTACTAAACAATTGTTGACACTTTGGTTTAGCCATGTGTTTAATGGATTCGAATAATTCATCGATCCTATCGAAGTCATTTGTTCCCAACAACATTATCTCACTCAACTTTTCTGCTGCTTCACGCTGATTATCTTCGCTAAAATTGTCACGTATTAAACTAGTACCAAGTAGTTGCTCAGTTTCTATACTTGTTCTACTTAGATTTGCCCCGGAAAGGTCAGCATTACTCAAATCCAAATCGCTCATATCACGTCCGCTTAAATCTTCCTCTGATAGATCGAGGCATCCCGTATCAATATATTTTTGTCTGGCTTCTGATAGGTTGCATTCATCCAGAAAATATATGGTGTTAAAATATCTGGCTCCTGATATGAACTGCGCTTCACTTAATTGTAATTCTAATGGTTCAGATACGTTTTCTTCACTAATCTCCAGTAAGTATGCTCCATCCGTGTCCTTGGTTATACATAGCTCATATTCACCTTGTAGCGATTTTTCTGACTCATCAATAGTGAATCTAATAGACATGCCGGAGTTATGAATAATACTGTTCAGTGTTTTTCGCGGGGATATACCCTCTGAAG
>NZ_JAOWGQ010000033.1:0-3100 GCF_030333085.1 Citrobacter sp. Cpa228
GGATAGGACAGAACGTCGAAATGCTGCACCACCCGCCGCTGCGTCAGTTTTTCAATGACCCCCCGAACTTTAATCAGCGGCGCCGGAGGCGGCAGCACCGGGTCCGGCGGGGCATTTTTCAGCGCCTCCAGCAGCTCTTTCTCTTTCAGGCGAAAATGTGCCAGCCATTTTCCTTTTTCATTGCTGGCCTCGATATTGCGCAGAATTTCCTGCGTTCGCACCAGCTCACTTTTTTGCTGCAAATAGTTATGAAGTGGATATTTTTTATTGCTGCCTTCGAGGCTTCTTCGCAATCCGTCTGAGAATTTCAGCTCTTTTTCCATAATTGACTCTTACAATATGTGAATACGACCATGTTGATATTTCTTAAATATCTTTACTGGAAAATATAATTCATTCTTATTTGCTGGAAGATTCTATTTTACGTAAGCATTCCGTCAGCGATTTTCCACATTTCACTATAAGTTCTGTTTTTTTTTCTTCTGAGCAGCTATCAATATCTGTCGAGAATTTTTCGCCAAACAGCGTGTTCTGCAGCCAGATTTGAATTTCATCTTCAAAAAAATACTCTTTCAGCGCATAGTCTGCTACCACCAGAAACAAAGCGAACTGCCAGGACGAGAGAACACCAATCCACTCAATACCCAGCGCATAAAATGCTGGTATCGCTGCGCGCCCCAGCCACACTTCTATACTGCCGACAGCCGTGCTCCAGCCAAATTTTGACATTAAAGCAGGCAAAACTTTGCCGCTGACTGAAATAATGGTTGTAACATCATTAAGAACCTTTCCAAAATACAACAATCTATATGCATTTTTTTTACTTCCTGCTTTCTCATATTTTAAAAGATATAAATCTGAAAAATCAGCCCCCAACGATGCAATAGCATTGAGCATCGAGCAACTGGCACCCACCCATTTCAGTTTTGGAAACGATTTATCATCTTTTTTTATGACGTCCATCATTTTACTGACAATATCAATCGCGCCTCCCGTGGTGGCAAATCCCGCCGCGACCAGTTTGGCATAACTGGAAAAGTCATCTCGTTTAAAATGATCTGCCTGGTTATATAGCTCCACCATATTAAAAAAGAGCACCAGAAAATTGATACTTGTCGCACGATAAGCATTTTTTTTCGCTCCCGTGATACTGAAGTCTGCAGTCGCCTTTTCCAGATCGGAGAACCGTACCTGAGCGACTTTTAACCGTCCTGACACTCTGTCTTTCTAAGGATTAACAAAGAGTATTTCGTTTATATAGTAGCTGCGCTCGGTCGCCCAGCCAAAATATTTACTCGAGAAAGACTTTATTTCCGCTACTGTTTTACCTGCCGAAAGAGAACAGAGCGTTTTAACGACAAGATCGTTTATGGAGTCCAGTTTCGGCCCGACACCCGAAACAGAAAATAAACGGGAACCCAGCGTTGCCATATGTTGATCAGCTTGATACAACACCCGTTTTGACCAGACTGCATCATTTTCTGGTGGCTCATCCAGCGCAGCTGTTGCTTTACTAAACCCTTCGAACAATTTAACCAGGTCACCGGATTTTGACTCAAAAAATGCCAACAAACTTTGTTCTGTAACCGGCTGACTCACTCCTTTGCGCACGCTGGCAAGCAAAGGCTCGGCAACCGTCATTAACTCAGGTGCATTATAAAAATGAGTACGCCAGACGAGGTTGTTTTCATTAGTAGTAGAATAATCTTTTATCCAGTCATCGAGTAAACTCACACCAGATTTCGCCGCACCTAACCCAGACATTGCAAAAGCTGTAATCTCACGAAAATGCAAATTATCCTGTGGAAGATCAGAATAAAAATCCTGCAGCGTACGAATAAAGCCTGGAGATTTAAGCCATTGGCAGCGCAAATCAATTATCACTTCGAGTTGGTTATCGATTTTGTGCGTCAGGTCCTCACCACATTTGATAAACGAATCCAGACTCTCTTGTTTTATCTTTCTTTTATATCTACGCAGGTTATTTGCCACCCGTGAACTTTTCAGGCTCTGCTCCTGTCTTTTCTTCGCCTGACGCTCGAATTCTTCCCGGCTTAAAATATCCGTATTACCTTTCCGTCCCTCATTCCAGACATACATTCCATATGCGTAATCCATATCACGAGATGTTGAAAGTGAACCACCCATCGCCGCGAGCTGCTGTTCCACATCCTGCTCAGCACTCTTTTTTATAATATTCTCAACACCGTTTATCAGACCCTGGGTGCAGAATTCCAGGGCGCGTTCGTCACCAAATATCTTCGCCATCGCCAGGACATCATTCGTCCATCCCGTCAGCTCATGCGTTATCCCTGCTGCATCATGCAACGCCATCAGCAACGGTGTCACGGGGGAACCGTCTGGCCTCACACCCCGTTCCTTCATCTGCCGGATTGTATTTCCGGCCACTCCGTTCTTCCACGGATACAATGTCTCCTGCGGCCCCGGCTCTTTGACTATGGCATAGCGTTCACTCACACACTGGCTGACGCGGATTTTAGTATGGGTGCCATACGGTAACAGCATTGCCGGACTCAGCTGGCTGCCCTGCGCCGGGATGTAATCCAGAACCCTGGCGAGATTTGCTGTGGTTGCCTCTGTTATTTGCTGTGAAGCCTGGGGCGCCGTCCAGTTCGGAGAACTCAGGCGCTGCATTCTGCGCTGCCGTTGACCGTCATCGCCCGCGTAACGCTCCATCGTTTTTTCCGTCCAGGGACACTGCGTGAATGCTATCCAGATATCATTATCCAGGACTTCATAAGGCAGCGTCAGAAAATCCTTTCCGCCATCACTGTACGTTCCCTGCCGACAGTCTGGCTCTGATTTCTCCAGAACATTTTTCGCCGACAGCTGTTTCCACAAACTGCCGTCATCACACACCGACCACGCTTCCCAGTCCGTCAGGTACGGATAGTAGATATAGATATAGCCCCTGCGCATCGCGCGTAGCGCATAGTGGTAGTTTTCGTTTTCCGCCGGGTAAGCTGATACTCCAGGTTTTGCCCACGCCGGCAATGGCTCTTTAATATATTCAGGAACCACCGCATAGCGTACAGGTAGTAATGCCGGTCCCTGTGACATACAGTCACATTTATGATTT
>NZ_JAOWGQ010000034.1:0-5289 GCF_030333085.1 Citrobacter sp. Cpa228
ATGCGAGAGTAGGGAACTGCCAGGCATTAATTAAAGTGAAGAAGCCCATCCTGACGGATGGGCTTTTTTGCGTCTGTGCGAAAATGCCGGATGCGTCGCAGCGTGTGCCATCGGGTGCAAAGCAACCCCACGCTTCCATAAAACAAGCCATCCTGTGGCATATGCGGTAAACTAAGCGCGATTTTGCATCAGGAAAGCGTCTATGAATCACTCCCTTAAAGCCTGGAACACCTTCGGCATTGACCAGTCTGCCAACGAGATTGTTTGTGCTGAAAATGAGCAACAACTATTGAGCGCCTGGCAAGCTGCCAATGTATTAAACCATCCGGTACTGATTCTGGGTGAGGGGAGTAACGTCCTGTTTCTTGATACCTTCCATGGCACGGTGATCGTCAACCGTATCAAAGGTATAGAGGTTACAGAGAAGCCTGACGCGTGGTATCTACACGTTGGGGCTGGTGAGAACTGGCATCATCTGGTACAGCATACATTGCAGCTTGGCATGCCTGGACTGGAAAATCTGGCGCTTATTCCCGGCTGTGTTGGCTCATCGCCAATCCAGAACATTGGTGCTTATGGTGTAGAGCTGCAGCGCGTCTGCGAATACGTAGACTGCGTAGAGCTTTCGACCGGCAAACATCTGCGTGTTAACGCCATAGAATGTCGATTTGGTTACCGTGACAGCATCTTCAAGCATGAGTACCAGGATCGTTTCGCGATTGTAGCCGTTGGTCTGCGCTTGCCTAAACAGTGGCAGCCCGTTTTGACTTACGGCGACCTGACGCGTCTGGATCCTGCAACCGTGACACCTCAGCAGGTTTTTGACTCTGTTTGCCATATGCGCACCACAAAATTGCCCGACCCAAAAGTACAGGGCAACGCGGGGAGCTTCTTTAAAAATCCGGTTGTCAGCGCTGATATTGCACAGGAACTTCTGGCTAAATTTCCGACTGCGCCTCATTACCCGCAGGCTGACGGCTCTGTAAAACTGGCTGCTGGCTGGCTCATCGATCAATGCCAGCTTAAAGGCATGCGTATTGGTGGCGCAGCAGTACATCAACAACAGGCACTGGTACTGATCAATGCGGGTAATGCGACGAGCCAGGATGTCGTGCAACTTGCACATCATGTACGACATAAAGTGGGTGAGAAGTTTAATGTCTGGCTTGAGCCAGAGGTTAGATTCATGGGCCCGCAGGGTGAAGTGAATGCTGTGGAGATCATCGCATGAAGGATAATACCGTCCCCCTGACGCTCATCTCATTATTGGCTGATGGCGAATTCCATTCAGGTGAGCAACTCGGTGAAAAACTGGGAATGAGTCGTGCAGCGATCAACAAACACATCCAGACGCTACGCGACTGGGGCGTTGATGTATTTACTGTTCCAGGTAAAGGCTACAGCTTACCAGAGCCCATCCAGCTCTTAGACTCATCCGTTATTTATTCTCAGCTGGGCGGCGGGAACATCACTGTTCTACCCGTAATCGATTCAACCAACCAGTATCTGCTGGATCGAATTGGTCAACTGGAGTCAGGAGATGCCTGCGTCGCCGAATATCAGCAGGCCGGGCGTGGTCGCCGTGGACGTAAATGGTTCTCTCCCTTTGGCGCTAACCTGTATCTCTCTATGTTCTGGCGCCTGGAGCAGGGCCCGGCAGCGGCGATTGGCCTGAGCCTGGTGATTGGTATTGTCATGGCCGAGGTATTACGCGATCTGGGTGCGGATAAAGTACGTGTTAAATGGCCGAACGATCTCTATTTGCTCGACCGTAAGCTGGCAGGGATCCTGGTAGAACTTACCGGTAAGACGGGTGATGCCGCGCAGATTGTTATTGGTGCAGGTATTAACATGTCCATGCGTCGAGTTGAAGAGAATGTGGTTAATCAAGGCTGGATTAATCTACAGGAAGCAGGGATTAACATTGACCGCAATACTCTGGCAGCACGGCTGATCCGCGAGCTTCGTGCTGCACTGATACTATTTGAGCAAGAGGGGTTAGTGCCTTATTTATCACGCTGGAAGGCACTTGATAACTTTATCAATCGCCCGGTTAAACTCATTATTGGTGATAAAGAAATATTTGGCATATCACGAGGAATAGATGCGCAAGGTGCATTGCTGCTTGAGCAGAATGGTGAGATAAAGCCATGGATGGGTGGGGAAATATCGCTTAGAAGCGCTGAATAATAAGCAGAAGGGGAGCATTGGCTCCCCTTTTTTTATTTTCTTAACCTGACTTGTTCAACGGCATGATTGGCACTCTTGGTCATAATCAAGCTGGCCCGCTCACGCGTTGGTAGTATGTTCTGCTTTAAATTCAACCAATTAATCTCTTTCCAGAGCGACATTGCAGTATTGATTGCCTCATCTTCGGACAATTTAGCATAGTTATGGAAATAAGAGTCTGGGTTGGTGAATGCCCCTTCGCGGAATTTCAGGAAACGGTTGATATACCATGTTTGCAGTAATTCCTCTGGCGCATCAACGTAAATAGAAAAATCGACAAAGTCAGAAACAAATACATGATGCGGGTCGTGGGGGTAGTCCATTCCGCTTTGTAATACATTGAGCCCCTCGAGAATCAATATATCCGGCTGGGCAACCGTTTTGTCACCATCAGGGATTACATCATAGATAAGATGAGAATAGACCGGTGCCGTAACGTTGGGGACGCCAGACTTCAGATCGGAAACGAATTTAACCAGACGGTGCATATCATAGGACTGAGGAAAGCCTTTCTTCTTCATGAGTCCACGTTCTTTCAACACCTGGTTAGGATGAAGAAAACCATCTGTTGTAATCAGCTCAACCTTACGATGCTCGGGCCAACGACTCAGTAACGCCTGCAACACGCGCGCAGTCGTACTTTTACCGACAGCGACGCTGCCAGCAATGCTAATGATATAAGGAATACGCTCGCCGTTGGTGCCTAAAAATTGCTCCAGCACAGCCTGACGCCGCAGGTTCGAACTGATGTAAAAATTTAGCAAACGCGATAGAGGCAAATAAATCTCAGCAACTTCTTCCAGCGATAAGTCTTCGTTAATGCCTTTCAGACGAGCAATCTCTTCCTCGGTCAGGGTCATCGGCACTGAATCACGAAGCGCAGCCCACTGGTTGCGATCAAACTGTAGGTAAGGCGACGTTAACGCTTGCTCTTTTATACTCATACGCATGGTCTGGCTGTCATTGCTATATCAGGTCAGTGATAAAAAACGAAATCATCCCCGGCACGCAATGGCACGCACATTTCAGTTAATTTGGACAATGGGCAGGAGGGTAACACCAGATGAGGGGGAATAATAAGAAAAAATCGTCCCCTGAAAAGCATTGTGACGAGTATTCCAGATGTATAAAGATGTGCTTTCTCTCTGTCTGGACGTGAATAACGGAGCAAAACCCTATCCGGTTATAACGCCCAACGTTGGAAATTTGTGCAATTCAGATAAGAAATAGATTATTTATCGGACGTATAGTGCAAAATGTGAGCGGAAGAACATTTTATGCAATTTTTTAGTTGCATGAGCACGCAGGTATCCATAAAATGCGCGCTACTTGATGCCGACTTAGCTCAGTAGGTAGAGCAACTGACTTGTAATCAGTAGGTCACCAGTTCGATTCCGGTAGTCGGCACCATCAAGTCCGGTGGGGTTCCCGAGCGGCCAAAGGGAGCAGACTGTAAATCTGCCGTCACAGACTTCGAAGGTTCGAATCCTTCCCCCACCACCACTTTCTGGCAGCGTTATCGCCGCCTGAGTTGGTTAAAAATTTAATCAGCTCGAACATAAAAGAGAGAAATCTCTTTTTTGTTACAGAAAGAACTGGGTAGCCGAGTTTCAGGATGCGGGCATCGTATAATGGCTATTACCTCAGCCTTCCAAGCTGATGATGCGGGTTCGATTCCCGCTGCCCGCTCCAGACGTGCTGATATGGCTCAGTTGGTAGAGCGCACCCTTGGTAAGGGTGAGGTCCCCAGTTCGACTCTGGGTATCAGCACCACTTCACTTCTCCTTCCCGTTTCTCTCTGTTTACTTTTAAAAGCATTCAACAGCTCAGGTATATTGCCTGGTTGATGTGGTGATATCACCGATTTATCCGTGTCTTAGAGGGACAATCGATGTCTAAAGAAAAATTTGAACGTACTAAACCGCACGTTAACGTCGGTACTATCGGCCACGTTGACCATGGTAAAACAACGCTGACCGCTGCAATCACTACCGTTCTGGCTAAAACCTACGGCGGTGCTGCTCGCGCATTCGATCAGATCGATAACGCGCCGGAAGAAAAAGCACGTGGTATCACCATCAACACTTCTCACGTTGAATATGACACCCCGACTCGCCACTACGCGCACGTAGACTGCCCGGGCCACGCCGACTATGTTAAAAACATGATCACCGGTGCTGCGCAGATGGACGGCGCGATCCTGGTTGTTGCTGCGACTGACGGCCCGATGCCGCAGACTCGTGAGCACATCCTGCTGGGTCGTCAGGTAGGCGTTCCGTACATCATCGTGTTCCTGAACAAATGCGACATGGTTGATGACGAAGAGCTGCTGGAACTGGTAGAAATGGAAGTTCGTGAACTTCTGTCTCAGTACGATTTCCCGGGCGATGACACGCCGATCGTTCGTGGTTCTGCTCTGAAAGCGCTGGAAGGCGAAGCAGAGTGGGAAGCGAAAATCATCGAACTGGCTGGCTTCCTGGATTCTTACATCCCGGAACCAGAACGTGCTATCGATAAGCCGTTCCTGCTGCCAATCGAAGACGTATTCTCCATCTCCGGTCGTGGTACCGTTGTTACCGGTCGTGTAGAACGCGGTATCATCAAAGTTGGTGAAGAAGTTGAAATCGTTGGTATCAAAGAGACTGCCAAGTCTACCTGTACTGGCGTTGAAATGTTCCGCAAACTGCTGGACGAAGGCCGTGCTGGTGAGAACGTTGGTGTTCTGCTGCGTGGTATCAAACGTGAAGAAATCGAACGTGGTCAGGTACTGGCTAAGCCGGGCTCTATCAAGCCGCACACCAAGTTCGAATCTGAAGTGTACATTCTGTCCAAAGACGAAGGCGGCCGTCATACTCCGTTCTTCAAAGGCTACCGTCCGCAGTTCTACTTCCGTACTACTGACGTGACTGGTACCATCGAACTGCCGGAAGGCGTAGAGATGGTAATGCCGGGCGACAACATCAAAATGGTTGTTACCCTGATCCACCCGATCGCGATGGATGACGGTCTGCGTTTCGCAATCCGTGAAGGCGGCCGTACCGTTGGCGCGGGCGTTGTTGC
>NZ_JAOWGQ010000035.1:0-85692 GCF_030333085.1 Citrobacter sp. Cpa228
TCAGTGGAACCCCGCTGACCCGGCGGCTTGCGTGCCGTTGTTCCGTGTCAGTGGAGGCGCATTATAGGGAGTTATTTCAGACTGACAAGGGGAAATTTAAAATAATTTTCCGAGTGCATACTTTTTATTCTTTACGTTTATTTTAACAACGTTTTGTTGGTTAATTGGGCAATTTCCCGGGCAAATCCCGCCACCTGTTCCCAGTCGGTATAGATCACTTCTTTCTTCGTATCCGTTTCACCACCTGACATCTTCATAATCAGTTGGATCATGACGCGGTCATACCAGCGATAGCGGGGATACAACAAAGCACCCGCAATGACTGCACTGTGGTCTGGTCGCCACGGTGAACTCATCAGAAACTTACGCGCATAGCTATTGGTCTGCGGTGTGCGTTTCTCCGGTTTACGGGCAACCAGGTTTACAGAGTAAAACGCACTCGGCATCGTATTCAGCTGCGTGGCATGTTTTTTCACAAATTCCTGAAATGCAGAATGGTAATGGCCATAGCGAATTGATGCGCCAATCACCACGCTGTCATAATTTTTCCACTCAGGCTCTTCGGTACGATGCAAATTCATGACATCTGCCCAGACACCCAGCTCTTTAAGTTCAGAAGCCAGATACTCAGCGATTTCGCGCGTTTGTCCGTCCCGGGAAGAAAAAAGAATCAGTGTTTTCACGTGTTACTCCATTATTCACGCCAGAAAGTAGGGGTAAAGAGCACCAGCAGAGTAAAGACCTCCAGACGACCAAACAACATGTTGGCAATCAGGATCCATTTCGCCACCGGGTTCATGCTGGCAAAATTGTCGGCAACAACCCCCAGCCCAGGCCCGAGGTTATTCAGCGTCGCCACCACTGAGGCAAACGCAGAGAAGTCATCCACACCGGTCGCAATAATTGCCAACATACTGATAATAAAGACCAGCGCATAGGCAGAAAAGAAGCCCCATACCGCTTCAAGGATTCGTTCCGGCAACGCTCGGTTGCCCAACTTAATGCTATAGACCGCATTGGGGTGAACCAGTCGCTTCAGTTCGCGGTTACCCTGTTTGAACAGTAACAGGATACGAATTACCTTCAAACCACCGCCCGTTGACCCGGCACACCCGCCGATAAACGCAGAACACAGCAACAGCACCGGCAAGAACAGCGGCCAGCGGGCAATACTGTCCGTGGTAAATCCGGCTGTGGTCGCCATCGATACCACCTGGAAAAATGCCTGGTTGATGGTCGTGAGCGCCGACCCATAGGTATTATGTATCCACAACACCAGCGTACAGACGGCCACCAGCGTTAGCTGCACCCCGATAAACATACGGAATTCAGGGTCGCGCCAGTAAACCTTCAGACTGCGTCCACTTAGTAAAGAGAAGTGCAAACCGTAGTTACAACCGGAGATCAGCAGGAAGATAGCGATAATGGTGTTGATGGTAGGACTGTCAAAATAGCCCACACTGGCGTCGTGTGTGGAAAAGCCGCCAATGGCAATGGTGGCAAAGCTGTGTCCAATGGCATCAAACGCGGGCATCCCGGCAAACCATAGCGCCAGCGCGCAGGCCACCGTCAGTAATACATAGATAAGCCACAGCGTTTTTGCCGTTTCGGCAATACGCGGGCGCATTTTATTATCTTTCAGCGGCCCCGGCATTTCTGCCCGATAGAGCTGCATCCCACCCACGCCAAGAATAGGCAGGATAGCCACCGCCAGCACGATGATCCCCATCCCGCCGAACCATTGCAGCATCTGGCGATAAAAGAGAATCGCGTGTGGCAATGAATCCAGCCCCACCAGCGTCGTCGCACCGGTAGTGGTCAATCCGGAAAAGGATTCAAAAAAAGCGTCGGTTATCGTCAGGTTAGGGCTTTCCGCAAAAATGAATGGCAGCGCACCCACGCTCCCCAGTACGGTCCAAAACAAAACGACAATCAGAAATCCTTCGCGCGATTTCAGCTCGCCCTTCTCTTTACGGTTTGGCCACCACAGCATGGAGCCGATAGCCAGAGCAACGAAGAAAGTTTGGGTAAATGCACGCCCAGCCCCATCGCGGTAAATGAGCGCTACCAGTCCGGGGATAATCATTGTCCCCGAGAATAAGATGACCAGTAGTCCAACGATTCGGGTGATGGCGCGAAAATGCATCTCTGCCGTTTCCTTAGTTCTTTAAAATGAGGTGGGGATTATTCTTCAATCGCTAACAATTGCAATGAACCACGACTAAAATCCGCCAGTTTTGCCGAAAACTCATCCACTTTGGCATAAGGAAGCGCCACCCTGAGCCGAACAAATGCCTGGTAGTCACTGGCAATGACTTTACCGTCAAACTGCCCCAGCAAAGCTTCGATGCCTGCCAGCTGGCCGTACTCACACTGCAAAGTATATTCGGTTAATGGCGTCTTGCGCTGTGTCGTTAACTGCCGCAGCGCCTGATTCACCCCACCACCGTAGGCTTTTACCAGTCCTCCCGTACCGAGAAGGATACCGCCGTAGTAGCGCACCACCACCGCAGTAATCTCACCGACACTGCTCCCCATCAGCTGTGCGAGCATCGGTTTACCTGCCGTACCCGCCGGTTCGCCATCATCTGAAAATCCCAGCTGCTGCGAGTCATTGGGCGCACCCGCCACCCACGCCACGCAATGGTGGCGGGCGTCCGGGTGTTCCGCTTTGACTGACTCAACAAACGCTTTTGCCGCTTCTACGCCGTCCGTATGGGCGAGCAGCGTAATGAAGCGGCTTTTTTTGATCTCTTCAACGACGCTAACCGGCGCCGCAGGGATTAACCAACTGTCCATTACGCCAGTTTTAAATCCCGGGTCATGTTTTCGATATTGTTCTCGTGGACCACCACGTTGTCTTCAATACGAATACCACCGAACGGTTTCAGGGCTTCAATTTTCTGCCAGTTGAAGTGTTTGCTGAACTGCCCTTCACGCCACGGCGCCAGCAGAGATTCAATGAAGTAAATGCCCGGTTCGATGGTCAGAACCATGCCCGGTTGCAATACGCGGGTGCAACGCAGGTAAGGATACTTCGACGGCGCGGCCAGGTGGGTACCGCTGTCATCCTGCATAAAGCCAGCGACATCATGTACCTGCAGGCCCAGCGGGTGACCAATGCCGTGCGGCATAAACGGCCCGGTAAGATCATTCTCTACCATCGCCTCTTCACTCATATCGGTGATGATTTGATGCTTACGCAGCAGTTTCGCGATGCGCTGATGGAACTGAATGTGGTAGTCCACATAGCTGGTGCCCGCTTTCATCGTGGCAATCAGCGCCAGTTGCTCGTCATTCACATCTTTCACCAGATGCGCATAGTCGTTGTCGCTTTTCGCCGACCAGGTACGCGTCAGGTCTGCCGCATAGCCGTTATATTCCGCACCCGCATCCAGCAGGAAGCTACGGATTTCAGACGGAGCCTGATGATCCAGCCTGGTGTAATGCAGAACCGAAGCATGCTCGTTAAGCGCAACGATGTTGCTGTACGGCACGTCGGTGTCGCGATGACCGGTAGCCGTCAGGTAAGCGAGGTTGATGTCAAACTCGCTCATTCCGGAACGGAACGCTTCTTCCGCGGCACGGTGTCCATTCACCGCCATTTTCTGCGCTTCGCGCATGCAGGCCAGTTCGTAATCCGTTTTATAAGCACGGTAATAATGCAGGTAGTCAATCACCCCTTTCGGGTTGATGTTACTGGCCGCGATGTCCAGTTGCAGTGCGCGTTCCGGAACCGGACCGATATAACCGATATTGCCGCGAGCAGCAGGCAGTTGGCTACCGATACCATCCGCTTTCGGCAGCGCGATGATCTCGACCTCTTCCGTCCAGAAAGAGGTTGGCAGCGGCTCAACGTTGTGCCAGTAATCGACCGGCAGGTAGAACCACAGCTTTGGCTTATTCACGCCATCCACCAGCAACCAGCAGTTGGGAACCTGCGTTACGGGAACCCAGGCTTTAAACTGCGGGTTGACCTTAAACGGATACGGATGATCGTCGAGAAAGACGTTAATCAGCTCACCTGAATGAATAAGTAACGCATCCAGCTTGAAGCGCGCCAGCGCGTCGCGCGTCCGTTCCTGTAGGGTAACGATATGATTTTTATAGAGTGCGGCCAGTGATTCCATTTTCTATCCTTCTGTTTTTTTGACCTCAAGTCTCCGCATCTTAGCACATCGCCTTGTGAGTGCGTGATTTCTGCCGAGCGTGATCAAATCGTCATTTCTTTAATCATTCATTTGCATTTTATTAACACAAAATACACACTTCGATTCATCTGGTATGACCAGATCACCTTGCGGATTCAGGAGACTGACATGCTTTACAAAGGCGACACCCTGTACCTCGACTGGCTGGAAGATGGCATCGCCGAACTGGTGTTCGATGCCCCTGGTTCGGTCAATAAACTCGACACGGCCACCGTTGCCAGCCTGGGCAATGCGCTTGACGTGCTGGAAAAACAACCGAATTTAAAAGGGCTGCTGCTGCGTTCTAACAAAGCAGCCTTTATCGTTGGTGCCGATATCACCGAATTCCTTTCACTGTTCCTCGTGCCTGAAGAGCAGTTGAGCCAGTGGCTACATTTTGCCAACAGCGTCTTTAACCGCCTCGAAGATCTGCCTGTTCCGACTCTCTCTGCGGTAAATGGCTACGCGCTGGGCGGCGGCTGCGAGTGTGTCCTGGCAACCGATTATCGTCTGGCAACGCCGGACCTGCGCATCGGCCTGCCGGAAACTAAGCTGGGTATTATGCCGGGCTTTGGTGGCTCCGTGCGTATGCCACGTATGCTGGGTGCAGACAGCGCGCTGGAAATCATTGCGGCAGGTAAAGATGTTGGCGCTGAGCAAGCGCTGAAAATCGGCCTGGTCGATGGCGTGGTGAAGCAAGACAAACTGCTTGATGGCGCGATTGCGGTATTACGTCAGGCAATTAATGGCGATCTTGACTGGAAAGCCAAACGTCAGCCGAAGCTGGAGCCGTTGAAACTCAGCAAAATTGAAGCGGCTATGAGCTTTACCATTGCCAAAGGTATGGTAGCGCAGACGGCAGGTAAGCACTATCCCGCGCCGATTACCGCAGTAAAAACCATTGAAGCAGCGGCCCGTTTTGGCCGTGATGAAGCGCTGAATCTGGAAAATAAAAGCTTTGTGCCACTGGCGCACACCAGTGAAGCTCGCGCGCTGGTTGGGATATTCCTGAACGATCAGTTCGTGAAAGCCAAAGCCAAAAAGCTCACCAAAAATATTGAAGCACCAAAGCAAGCGGCAGTGCTGGGTGCAGGCATTATGGGCGGCGGCATCGCGTACCAGTCAGCCTGGAAAGGCGTGCCGGTTGTCATGAAAGATATCAACGACAAATCATTAACGCTGGGCATGACCGAAGCGGCCAAACTGCTGAACAAACAGCTTGAGCGCGGCAAAATTGACGGTCTGAAAATGGCGGGCGTGATTTCCACTATTCATCCAACCCTCGACTATAGCGGTTTTGAGCGTGTGGACGTGGTGGTTGAAGCGGTCGTGGAAAACCCGAAAGTGAAAAAAGCGGTACTGGCGGAAACCGAAGATCAGGTACGCCCGGACACCGTACTGGCGTCGAATACCTCTACCATCCCAATCAACGAGCTGGCCAGCGCGCTCAAGCGCCCGGAAAACTTCTGTGGGATGCACTTCTTTAACCCAGTACACCGCATGCCACTGGTTGAGATCATTCGCGGCGAGAAAAGCTCGGATGAAACCATCGCCAAAGTTGTCGCATGGGCAAGCCAGATGGGCAAAACGCCAATTGTGGTCAACGACTGCCCCGGTTTCTTCGTGAACCGCGTGCTGTTCCCGTATTTTGCCGGTTTCAGCCAGCTGCTGCGCGATGGGGCAGATTTCCGCAAAGTCGATAAAGTCATGGAAAAACAGTTTGGCTGGCCGATGGGCCCGGCTTATCTGCTGGACGTAGTGGGTATTGATACCGCGCATCACGCGCAGGCGGTAATGTCTGCAGGCTTCCCACAGCGGATGCAGAAAGATTATCGCGACGCGATAGACGCCCTGTTTGACGCTAACCGTTTCGGGCAGAAAAACGGCCTCGGATTCTGGCGCTATAAAGAAGACAACAAAGGCAAGCCGAAGAAAGAAGAAGATACCGCCGTTGACGGTTTGCTGGCGGATATCAGCCAGCCAAAACGCGACTTTAGCGATGAAGAAATTATCGCCCGCATGATGATCCCAATGGTCAACGAAGTGGTGCGTTGTCTGGAAGAAGGCATTATCGCCAGTCCGGCAGAAGCCGATATGGCGCTGGTTTATGGCCTGGGCTTCCCTCCGTTCCACGGCGGCGCGTTCCGCTGGCTGGATACGCTCGGCAGCGCGAAGTATCTCGATATGGCTCAGCAGTATCAGCACCTTGGCCCGCTGTATGAAGTTCCGGCTGGCCTGCGTGATAAAGCGCGCCATAACGAACCGTATTATCCCCAGGTTGAGCCTGCCCGCCCGGTTGGCAGCCTGAAAACGGCTTAAGGAGTCACAATGGAACAGGTTGTAATTGTTGATGCGATCCGTACCCCGATGGGCCGTTCGAAAGGGGGGGCGTTTCGTAACGTGCGGGCAGAAGATCTCTCCGCACATTTAATGCGTAGCCTGCTGGCGCGTAATCCCGCGCTGGAGCCAACCGCGCTGGATGATATTTACTGGGGCTGTGTGCAGCAAACGCTGGAGCAGGGTTTTAACATTGCCCGTAACGCCGCGCTGCTGGCGGAAATCCCGCACTCCGTTCCGGCGGTCACCGTGAACCGTCTGTGTGGCTCTTCGATGCAGGCGTTGCACGACGCTGCGCGCATGATCATGACCGGCGATGCTCAGGCGTGCCTGGTGGGCGGCGTGGAGCATATGGGCCATGTACCAATGAGCCACGGCGTTGATTTCCATCCGGGCATGAGCCGCAACGTAGCAAAAGCGGCGGGGATGATGGGTCTGACCGCAGAAATGCTCTCCCGCATGCACGGCATCAGCCGTGAAATGCAGGATGCTTTCGCCGCACGTTCACATGCTCGCGCCTGGGCTGCAACACAGTCTGGCGCATTTAAAAACGAAATCATCCCGACCGGCGGCCATGATGCCGACGGCGTGCTGAAGCAGTTTAACTACGATGAGGTTATCCGCCCGGAGACAACCGTTGAAGCGCTGTCCACCCTGCGCCCGGCGTTCGATCCGGTGAGCGGAACGGTCACTGCGGGTACCTCCTCCGCGCTCTCCGACGGCGCAGCGGCGATGCTGGTGATGAGTGAGAGCCGTGCTCGTGAGCTGGGTCTGACGCCGCGAGCCCGTATTCGTTCGATGGCTGTTGTCGGCTGCGACCCCTCAATCATGGGTTATGGTCCGGTTCCGGCCTCAAAGCTGGCGCTGAAAAAAGCCGGACTCTCCGCCAGCGACATCGGCTTGTTTGAGATGAACGAAGCCTTTGCCGCCCAGATCCTGCCGTGCATTAAAGATCTGGGGCTGATGGAGCAGATAGACGAGAAGATCAACCTCAACGGCGGCGCGATCGCCCTGGGTCACCCACTGGGATGCTCTGGTGCGCGTATCAGTACCACCCTGCTCAACCTGATGGAACGCAAAGACGTGCAATTTGGTCTGGCAACGATGTGTATCGGGTTAGGTCAGGGCATCGCAACGGTATTTGAGCGAGTTTAATCAAAGCATGCCGGGGGCGCTTCGCTTGCCCGGCCTACGAAATGTTATCTCAAAGCCATTGGTGCCAGAACAAGGCGGCAAGTGAATGACAAATTCGTCAGGAACGAATTTGAACAACCGAAGGCTGCTTTCAGTGAGGGACACGGATGTCCCTCATTCATCCCGATGAGCTTACGTGTAGTAAGTGATTCGGGTGAATGAGCGCAGCCAACACAGTTATGGTGCCAATGGCGAAGAGAGAAAGTTTAGTTGCCGTTCTTCCCGCCTGTCAGGGGCGGGTTTTTTATTTCCCTGAACTGCTACGTACCACTAACTGCACCGGCAACAGCAGATTCTCTTCCTGTTTCTCTTCCAGCAATAAACGCAGCGCTTCACGCCCCAGTTGCTTTTTATCAACCGCAATAGTGGTCAGCGGCGGATGTGACCAGGCCGCAGCATCGATATCATCAAACCCCACCAGCGCAAGATCTTCCGGGATACGTATACCCTGCTGCGCGCACACCCGCTGAACAACCAGCGCTGCCGCATCGTTATAGGCAAAAATGGCATCAGGCGGTTCCGGCAGCCTGAGCAGCTCATTAACCGCTTCCACCAACGATTGTTCAGTATCCAGCAGTGGCGGCGCAACGGCGTCGTACTCTGGCGGCATCAGCAAGCGGGCCTCATACAATGCCTGACGGTAGCCCTTCTCGCGCTGACGGATGCTGTAGTGCGCAAGCGAACTGGCAAGAAAAGCGATACGCCTGCGCCCTTGCGTAATCAGATGTTGCGTAGCCAGATAGCCACCCTGGGTATTATCCGGATTCACGCAAGGCAGCCCCGGCGCCCAGAGATCCACCAGCACCAACGGCAATTTCATCTGTTGCAGCAGCCCAAGCAACTCAGGTTCAAAAAAACCGGCGCAGATCAGCGCATCAGGCTGGTGCAGCATCACCTGCTCACTCACTGCATCGCCCGGACCGATAGACAGAAAGCTCAGCGCAATACCCTGCTCCCGGCAGGCATCATCGATACCCAGCAGCAGTTGCGAGTAAAACGGTAAAGCCCGACTGATATTGTGCTGACGATGCAGTAAAAACAGGACGCGTTTGATCTTGTCTGCGCGCAGGCGAGAAAAATCATAACCCTGCTGCTGCGCCACAGAAATAATGCGCAACCGGGTATCTTCACGTAGCCCTGGCTGCCCTTTTAGTGCGCGGGATACAGCGCCAACTGAAACGCCGCAGGCTTCGGCAATATCTCTGATTCGTACAGGTTTCGTCATGTCACTCTCATTGATTTACGCTAGCCTTTTGTGCTCCCAGCCAGGCTGCGCCACGGACACCGCTGCTGTCGCCGTGTCGGGCCTGAACGATCGGTGTACGGCACTGTTTACCAAACACGTACTGTGCCACGCGTGCCTGCAAACCCGAATACAGTAATGTGATATTGGATACCCCCCCTCCCAGCACAATGACATCAGGGTCGAGTGTATTCACCACCCCCGCCAACGCGCGCGCCAGCTGATCGCAATAGCGTTCCCATAACAAACAGGCATCTGCATCACCCGATTCTACCCGCTGCATAATATGTGGCACATCTGCATGTTGTGCGGTGTGACTCATATACTGACGCTCCAGGCCGCTGCCGGAAATAAAGCTCTCAATACAGTTCACCTGTCCGCAATAGCATGTCACTTCAGCCCCGTCCCGAGATTCGTGGTAGCGCGGCAATGCATTATGTCCCCACTCTCCGGCACAGGCGTTAGGGCCGGAGATCAACCGATTATCGAAGCACAGACCGCCGCCGCATCCGGTACCAAGGATCACGCCAAATACGACACGATAGTCCCGTCCGCTACCGTCCATCGCTTCCGACAGGGTAAAGCAGTTGGCGTCATTGGTTACGGGCACAGGCATTCCTAATGCACGCTCAAGATCTTGTGAAAATGCCTGCTGATTCAGCACCAGAATATTGGAATTCTTAATCAAACCTTCGCTATCCACCGCGCCGGGCACCCCGATACCCACCGATAAAGGCTGATTAACGGCCAGTCTGGCCTTAGCAATCATCTCCGTCACGGCCTGGAAAAAATCACCGTAACTCTGCTTTGGTGTCGCACATCGCTCGCGGTAAACAATTTCACCCGCGTTATCAATCACCACCGCTTCAATTTTAGTCCCGCCGATATCCAGTCCGAGCCTCATGGTTTTCCCTCGTTGATGTCCAGCAATGTGATGCGATACAGCTTGCCCATTTTGTTTACTAAACAAAATGAGACCCGTCACAAAAAATCAGTTTTATGGTTAATAGAAAGGAAAAACATGTTTACTAAAAATGTGCTGAAAAGAGGAGCAGTGAGACCGGGCTTGCACCCTGTTAGAAGAAGTAAGGTTGGTGATGGATGCGCCGGAAGGACTCCGGCGCACATCGCTTAAATAAACGCGAACGCGTCACCAAACAGACGATCTTCACGTGCCTGACGTTCATTGCAGAACAGGTCGCGCGCGATTTTAGCCATCTCGAAACGCCCGGCGATGTAGATATCGTGTTCCGCCAGAGTACCGTAATCCTGCAATACTGCCGTTAACACGGTTCCCGTACGACCACGCCAGCCGTCTTCAGGCTGCTCTACCACCGGCTCAACGCGCAGGTTCGGGTGATTCACCGACAACGCTTCCAGCTCAGAGAGATCGTAGAGATGCTTCTCTTCGCGCCCGCCCCAGTAAATGGTGATATCGCGGTTGGGATTACGCGCCAGCGCGGTGAGCAGAATGGAACGCACGTAAGAGAACCCTGTACCGCCCGCGATCAGCATCAGCGGACGCTCATCTTCATCACGCAACCAGGCTTCGCCATGCGGAATATCGACCTTGATTTCCCGGTCTTTCAGAATGCGATCCATCACCGCCATGGCATAAAGATTTAGCTCAGAAGCGCCAACGTGCAGCTCAATGAATCCTTGCTCGTCCGGCGTTGATGCCATGGAAAACGGACGCTTATCCCTTTCATCCATCACGACCATTAAATACTGACCTGCACGAAAGGAAAATGCCGCGTCAGGCACTAAACGAACGCGATATACGGTGTCAGTGATAGCTTCTACCGAGGTCACTTTACAGCTTAAGGTTGTCATGCGCTCTCTCTGTCGGATCAATAGGCAAAACGATCGCGCCTCAGGCGCTTTTGCCGTCATTAAAGATGGCCAGTTCATCCCAAATTGCGTCAATACGCGCAGTCACTTCAGGATCTTTTTTAATCGGGCGTCCCCACTCTCGTTGGGTTTCACCCGGCCATTTATTTGTGGCATCCAGCCCCATTTTTGAACCAAGACCGGATACCGGCGAGGCAAAGTCCAGGTAATCAATCGGCGTATTCTCTACCAGTACCGTATCCCGGGCCGGGTCCATACGGGTAGTAATTGCCCAAATCACATCATTCCAGTCACGCGCGTTGACGTCATCATCGCAGACAATAACAAATTTAGTGTACATAAACTGACGCAAAAACGACCAAACACCCATCATGACGCGTTTGGCATGACCCGCGTACTGTTTTTTCATCGTCACCACGGCCAGGCGATATGAACAACCTTCCGGAGGTAGGTAAAAATCGACGATTTCCGGGAACTGCTTTTGCAGAATAGGGACAAAGACCTCATTCAGCGCCACACCGAGCACCGCTGGCTCATCTGGTGGACGTCCGGTGTAGGTGGAGTGATAAATCGCATCTTCGCGTTGGGTGATGTGTGTGACGGTGAAAACCGGGAAGCTATCCACTTCATTGTAATAACCCGTATGATCGCCATACGGTCCTTCCGGTGCCAGTTCACCCGGCTCGATATAGCCTTCCAGAACAATTTCAGCGCTGGCGGGTACTTCGAGATCGTTGGAGATGCATTTGACGACTTCGGTCTTGGTGCCACGCAGCAGCCCGGCGAAGGCGTACTCTGATAATGTATCAGGTACAGGGGTCACAGCGCCCAGAATGGTCGCCGGGTCTGCCCCTAACGCAACGGAGACTGGGAAACGCTCACCAGGGTGTGCCGCGCACCACTCCTGATAATCCAGCGCGCCGCCACGATGTGAAAGCCAACGCATAATGAGCTTGTTTTTGCCAATCAGCTGTTGGCGATAAATACCCAGATTCTGTCGCTCTTTATGCGGACCACGCGTGACGGTGAGTCCCCATGTAATCAGCGGCGCAGCATCTTCCGGCCAGCAGGTCATGATCGGTATACGGTTTAAATCAACGTCATCACCTGAAGAAATTTTTTGCTGACAAGGCGCACCGCGTAGCCGTTTGGTCGGCATGTTCAGTACCTGCTTGAACTGCGGCAGCTTATCAAACAGATCGCGGAATCCTTTCGGCGGCTCCGGCTCTTTCAAAAACGCCAACAGCTTACCAACTTCCCGTAGTGCTGAGACATCTTCTTGCCCCATCCCCATGGCGACACGCTTCGGAGTGCCAAACAGATTGCACAGTACCGGCATTGAATAGCCTTTTGGATTCTCAAACAGCAGCGCAGGCCCACCGGCACGCAAAGTGCGATCGGCAATTTCAGTGATCTCCAGATGGGGATCCACTGGAAGCGTAATGCGTTTGAGCTCGCCCTGCTGTTCAAGCTGCGTCAGGAAGTCGCGTAAGTCGTGATATTTCATGGCGTCCATTATGGCCTCTGTGTAAGCGCGTCATTATACGGCGTTCATCATTGTGATGCTGTATTTTTGTTAAATTAGCGTGAACTCTGGCAACCAACACCGATGAGGCTTGAAAGATGAAGTGTATAATGACTTTTGCTATGCTTGCGCTCAGAACAAGCGGATAAGAGTTATTATGCAAGCCTGGTATTTACTGTACTGCAAACGCGGGCAACTTCAGCGTGCCCAGGAACACCTGGAAAGACAAGCAGTAAACTGTTTGACACCAATGATCACCCTGGAAAAAATGGTGCGTGGTAAACGTACCACAGTCAGTGAGCCACTTTTCCCTAATTACATGTTTGTCGAGTTCGATCCGGAAGTGATCCACACCACGACCATCAATGCGACACGTGGCGTCAGTCATTTTGTACGTTTTGGAGCGACACCAGCCACCGTCCCCTCTCCCGTCATTCACCAGCTTTCTATCTACAAGCCCGAAGGGATTGTTGACCCGGAAACGCCACATCCTGGAGACTGCGTCATTATCACTGAAGGGGCATTTGAAGGGTTGAAGGCGATTTTCACCGAACCCGACGGCGAAGCACGTTCCATGCTCCTGCTTAACCTGTTGAATAAAGAGGTTAAGCAGAGCGTGAAAAACACCGGCTTTCGAAAAATATAAACAGACTCAGAAGGTCACTTCGAATAACGTTCTGACGTTGGCATCAATCGCCGTTGATAGCCACTGAGGATCTTCCCCGCGCCAGTGCGCAATACGCTCAAGAATATGCGGCAGGTGTGCAGGTTCATTGCGTCGGGAAGTCGGCTTCGGGGCCAGATCGCGTGGGAGTAAATAGGGCGCGTCTGTTTCTATCAGCAGCCTTTCCACCGGGATAAAAGGCAGTAGCTCCCGTAGTTCCATCCCCCGACGCTCATCGCAGACCCATCCGGTAATCCCGATATAAAGCCCTCGGTCCACGCAGTCCTGCATCTCCCGGCGCGAACCGGTGAAACAGTGCAGCACTGCGCCGGGGAGGCTGTCCAGCCAGGGTTCCAGCAGCGTAAGAAAACGTTCGTGGGCATCCCGACAATGCATGAAAACAGGCATCTGCAATTCGGCGGCAATACGCAATTGCGCCTCAAAAGCCCGTTCCTGTTCCTGCGCAGTGGAGTAATTACGATTAAAATCCAGGCCGCATTCACCAATGGCGACCACTTCGGACTGGTTCGCCAGTGCAACAATTTCCGCCTCTGTTGAGGATTGCCATTGGCTACTGTCATGCGGGTGGACGCCAGCAGTGGACCAGCAATGTGGATAATGCTGTGCCAACTTTAGCGCCTGCTGGCTTTCATGCAGGTTTGTTCCGGTCAGAAGCATACCGTTTACGCCCGCAGCAAAGGCGCGCGCCACGACCTCATCCCGGTCTTTCGCAAATTGTGAACTGGTTAAATTAACGCCAATATCAAACATGCATCCTCCCATATGACAACCGCCCTTACGGGCGGCTGAATTTACTCTTCGGTTTTCTCGGTGGCTTCGGCTTCTTTCGCATTCTCTGCCTCGTTGTCTTCGTCCCGCGTACGTCGCTTACCGACATAAAAACGAGAGAAGAAAACACCCACTTCAAACAGGCAGTACATCGGTATAGCCAACAGCGTTTGCGAGAAGACATCTGGTGGAGTCAGTAACATCCCCACGACAAATGCCCCGACAACTACGTAAGGGCGTTTCTTACGTAAATCATCAGGTGTCGTAATGCCCATCCAGCACAGCAATACAATGGCGACAGGAACCTCAAAAGAGACACCAAACGCCATAAACAGTGCCATGACAAAGCTGAGATAACTGGCAATGTCTGTCGAAACCTGCACGCCTTGCGGAGCTGTGTTGGCAAGGAAGCCAAACGCCAGCGGGAAGACGACAAAATAGGCGAATGCCATCCCGATATAGAACAACAGCGAACTTGAGACCAGCAGCGGCACGACAAGGCGGCGTTCATGCTTATACAAAGCAGGCGCAATAAATGCCCATACCTGGTACAGGATCACCGGTGCCGACAGGATCAGCGACACCATAAAGGTTAGCTTTATCGGGGTAAAGAACGGTGAAGCCACATCGGTGGCGATCATCGTTGCACCCTGCGGCATCTGTTTAATCAGCGGCGCTGCAACCATATGGTAAATGTCGTTGGCAAAATAAACCAACGCCAGAAAGATCACCATAACCGCAATAATGCAGTTCAGGAGTCGCTTACGCAGCTCAATAAGATGCGTGATGAGCGGTTGAGTATCTTCTACAGACATGTTTACGGTTTATCACTCGACGAGGGTGAGGATTCGACAGCTGGTGCAGCAGGTTTCTTTTCCGCGTCCATCGACGTAACGGAAGCAGTTTCCTTCAACTCCGGCGTGTCAGCAGCCGTGGATTCCGGTTTTTGCTCCGGCGAACTGGCCTGGTTTTCAGCGGCTGCAGGGGTAACTCCTTCTCGCTGCGCTTCCGCTTCTTTCACTACCGGATTATGGATAGTGTGCGCTTCATCGCTCGCTTTCTCAGGATCGTGCACGCTGTAAGAACGCTTCATCGACTCAGCCGCTTCGCGCAGCTCATCCATCGATGCTTTCAGCTCCGGCGTCAAATTTGTCAGGCTCGCTTTCTCTACTTTCTTCAGGCTGTCCTGAAACTCCTGAAGCTTAAGCTCCTGGGTCAGTTCATTCTGCACGGTAGTTGCAAGAGAGCGCAGCGCACGGACCCAGCCCGCGACCGTTTTTACTGCCACTGGCAATCGTTGTGGCCCCAGTACGATGAGGCCGATAACGAACACCAATAACAGTTCGCTAAAACCGATATCAAACACGGATTATACCTGCTCTTTATCTTGGCTTTTGGCGTCTTCTTTCTTCACTTCACCCTGCTTATCGGTGATGGATTTAGCGGTAAAATCAGCGTCCTGGCTGGTTTTATCCTGCTTAGGTTCATCATCACCCATCGCTTTCTTGAAGCCTTTAATAGACGCGCCAAGGTCGGAACCGATGGAGCCGAGTTTCTTGGTGCCAAATAGCAGTACAACGATGACGGCAATGATCAACAACTGCCAAATACTGATACCACCCATACATGTTCCTCTGTCATAGATGATGAATTAATAAGGTCGTAGTATACGTTACACGACCTGCCTTGGGCGATGAAAAAATCAGCGCATTTTGCGCCAGCCGATCAGCCAGGCGATAACACCACCCGCGATTAACCAGCCCGGCATAAGCCCCCACTCAGGGCGGCTTACCAGCAGGAATGTCCCACTTAACAGCAACGTTGCGCCAATACCCAATAAATAACGGGATTGTCCCTGACGTACGTGATTCGCATGAAGCTCGCGCGCAATCTTATCAACACTGTGCTGTAAATATTTGCCCTGGCGCAAACTGTCATACACAAGTTCAGGTATTTCTGGCATTTTTTCGACCCAGAATGGTGCTTTTTCTTTAAATGCCCTGACAAGCGCCGGAATACCTACCTGATCTTTAATCCAGGATTCAAGGAAAGGCTTGGCCGTTTTCCACAGATCTAACTGAGGATAGAGCTGTCGGCCAACACCCTCAACGTACAACAGCGTCTTCTGTAACAACACCAGTTGAGGCTGGACTTCCATATTAAATCGACGTGCCGTATTGAACAGATTCAACAGCACGTGACCAAAGGAGATCTCTGCCAGCGGCTTTTCGAAGATCGGCTCGCACACGGTACGAATGGCGAATTCGAACTCTTCAACGTTGGTATCCGGCGGAACCCAGCCAGAATCCACGTGCAGTTCAGCTACTTTGCGGTAGTCGCGGTTAAAGAACGCAATAAAGTTTTCAGCCAGGTAGCGCTTATCTTCTTTGTTTAAGGAACCCACGATCCCGCAATCAATACCAATGTATTTCGGGTTTTCAGGGTGCTCATAACTCACGAAAATGTTCCCGGGGTGCATGTCGGCATGGAAAAAGCTGTCGCGGAAAACCTGAGTAAAGAAGACCTGAACACCGCGTTCGGCCAGCAGCTTCATGTTGGTGCCGTTCTTCTCAAGCGTGGCGACATCTGAAACGGGAATACCGTAAATGCGCTCCATCACCATCATGTTCTGACTGCAATAGTCAGAGTACACTTCCGGGATGTACAACATCGGGCTGTCTTCAAAATTGCGTCGCAGTTGAATGGCGTTTGCCGACTCACGCAGCAGGTTCAGCTCGTCGATCAATGTTTTTTCATATTCACGGACGACTTCTGTTGGCCGCAGACGACGACCATCCGGCAGCAGGCGAGGAACCCAACGAGCAAGGCGATAGATCAGTTTTAAATCGGCTTTGATTACTGGCAAGATATCCGGACGAATAACTTTGATTACCACCTCTTTGCCATTCGATTTCAACCGCGCGGTGTGAACCTGAGCAATAGACGCAGATGCCAGCGGTGTAATCTCAAAATCATCAAACCATTCCTCGACGGGTAGCCCCCCCATCGCCTCTTCGATTTGTTCTTTCGCGCGTTGCCCATCGAATGGCGCAACCCGATCCTGCAGTAGCGCTAGCTGATCGGCAATATGCGGAGGGAAAAGATCACGACGGGTTGAGAGCATTTGACCAAATTTGATCCACACCGGCCCCAATTCCTGCAAAGCCAGTCTCAGCCTTTCTCCCAGCGGCTTATCTTTGTGTCGGTTGGGCATCCAGAACAGCGAGTAACGCCACAGCCGGAGCGGCAGCGTGATACGCATTTTAGGGATGAGTTCATCAAGACCGTAGCTTAAAAAAGTGCGAATGATGAAATAAAGGCGCCGTACTTCACCTGGCGTCATTTGGCCTCCAGTTTTTCCAGCCGTGTAGCCAGAGATTCGACCGCGCGCTCAACGGCTGCCGTTTCTTCTGCAAACCATGCAACCTCAAGCGGATCCGGAGCCATGCGCCACTCTTCGGTGATCGCTTCAGCAACATAACGCTGCTGGCGCTGAATGTTGCGGCGCAGGAACTTAGCTCCACCACGCAACACTTTACTGACTCCTTCCGCGACGATATCGCCAGTATAGGGCGCTAACAGTTCAGCGGGATCAAACTCCGCCAGATCGGCCAACGCCACAAAGTTCTGCACGACCTGAATATCGCCCTGGACTTCCAGCTCACCGCTGCGAATAAGCGTGGTGAGTTGCTGCCGATCGCGTAGTTTCGGTAACACGCTGGCATGTGTGATTACGGTGCAATCGGCTTCGCCTTCCCATGCCCCCAGCACATCGACCTGGCGCTCACTAAACACCAGGACTAACGGTGTTGAAAATCCTTTGAGATCAACACGTAGCACTTGGCCCTGTAAACGCGTTCTGGCTGACTTGAGCGCAGGGGAACGGTACAGAAAGGTGTTGAGCAGATTTTCAACGCCTGCGGTCACTAAGGGTTTTAAAGGCATCCCCAATCTCCTGTCAGAACTTGTAGCCACGATGCAGCGCAACGACACCTGCCGTCAGGTTGTAGTAATCAACGCTTTCGAACCCGGCATCTTGCATCATTGCTTTTAAGGTGTCCTGATCGGGATGCATGCGGATGGACTCCGCCAAATAGCGATAACTGTCTGCATCGCTTGCTACCATGGAGCCAATTCGCGGCAGAACGTGGAAAGAGTACGCGTCGTAGGCTTTGCTCAACGGTTCGATAATCGGCTTGGAGAATTCCAGCACCAGTAAACGCCCGCCCGGCTTCAACACGCGATACATTGAGCGTAATGCTTTGTCTTTATCCGTCACGTTGCGCAGACCAAAAGAGATGGTGATGCAGTCAAACGTGTTGTCAGGGAAAGGTAACGCTTCCGCATTCGCCTGAACGTACTCAACGTTCCCCACTACACCGATATTGCGCAGCTTTTCGCGACCCATTTTGAGCATTGAGTCATTGATATCTGCCAGCACAACTTTGCCGGTTTCGCCTACCATGCGAGAGAATTTCGCCGTCAGATCGCCGGTACCGCCAGCCAAATCGAGAACGGTTTGTCCGCGACGCACGCCACTGCAGTCAATGGTGAAGCGCTTCCACAAACGATGAATGCCGAATGACATTAAGTCATTCATAACGTCATATTTAGAGGCCACAGAATGAAAAACGTGGGCCACCATGTCAGCTTTCTGCTCTTTAGCGACGGTCTGAAAGCCAAAGTGCGTCGTTTCTTGTGAATTATCCACCATCTCAGTGCCTGCTCATTCAAAAAATGTTCGAGAAGTGTAACAGATTGGGTCAATTTGCCCTACCCTTCTGCCGGGTTCAACTACCCCAAATGGACTAGCTTGATTGCTGATTTACCGCTTCATCATCGGGGTAAGGCTCATCCTGTTGCGTCTCAGGGACCGAGCGCAAACGGTACTCTTCATCCTGGGTCGTGGCTTGTTCAGCCAGTTCAGGATTAATCTCGCGCTTAATTTCCACCCCTAAACTGCGAAACGCTTCTGCCTGCGACAGGACGTTTCCACGACCGGAAGAGAGTTTTTTCATCGCCTGTCGGTAGTTGTCCTGGGCTTTATCCAGGCTTTGACCTATTGCCGACATATCATCCACAAACAACCGCATCTTGTCATAAAGTTTGCTGGCCCGATCGGCAATTTGTTGCGCATTACGGCTCTGATGCTCGTAGCGCCACAGATTGGCAATCGTACGCAATGCCACCAACAGCGTAGTGGGACTGACCAGCATAATATTATTTCTAAGCGCTTCGGTAATCAGTTCAGGCTGCCTGTCGAGCGCCAGTAAAAAAGCAGGCTCAACGGGGATAAACATCAGCACATAGTCAAGCGTACGTAACCCAGGAAGCTGCTGATAGTCTTTGCGACCCAGCAGACGAATGTGGTTTCGCACCGAGGCGATATGCTCCTGCAACGCACTCTCGCGGGTGAGTTCATCTTCAGCGTTAAAATAGCGTTCATAGGCAACCAGCGTCATTTTCGCGTCGATCACTACATCTTTGCCCTGCGGTAACCGGACAATAACATCTGGCTGCATCCGCGAGCGGGCGTCGTTTTCGATGCTGACCTGGGTTTCGTATTCATAGCCCTCACGCAGACCGGAAGCCTCAAGCACCCGCGTGAGTACCACCTCGCCCCAGTTACCCTGCGTTTTGTTATCCCCTTTTAATGCACGCGTCAGGTTTACTGCTTCCTGTGCCATCTGCGAGTTCAGTTGCTGGAGATTACGAATTTCGTGCGCCAGAGTATGGCGTTCCTGTGCCTCTTTACCAAAGCTGTCCTGAACCTGGCGTCGAAAACCGTCCAGTTGTTCGCGAAGCGGTGCCAGCAGGCTGTTCAGGCTTTGGCGATTTTGCTCATCTACCCGACGGTTACTGTGCTCGAAAATGCGGTTCGCCAGATTCTCAAACTGTTCGCTCAAGCGCTGTTCACTGTTGATCATCTGGCGAATTTTATCTTCCGCATGCTGTTGCGTTGCTTCCAGACGAGTGGTGACTTCCCGGAGATCGGCCTCCAGCGAGGTATTGATACTCTGCAGGCTGCGGAGTTCGTTATTCAGCAGTTCGCATTCGTCGCGCCAGTGGGCCTCCTGTGAGAGTTGCTGCCGGGCGGCGCTTAGCGCGATATCCAGTTCACGTCGTTCTTCGATGAGGTCGGCACGGATCCTGTCGGCGTGCGCTTTTGTTGCCAGCCACCCAACCAGCAGCCCTGCGGCTAACGCCAGCACGGCACTCATCATAATTGAAATATCCACAACGCCCCCTTACAGCAACAACTTACCCGCACAAAATAGAATTGTGCTGTATAAACGTCCAGTTTAAAAGGAATTTCCTGCGAGGCACTACGCAAAATAAAAAGGCCGAACGCGTCGGCCTTTTAGCAAAGAAGGGAGAATTACAGTAAACGACGCGCAGCTTCCACCACGATTTTCACCGCGTGGCTTTCCGTTTGTTTCATCGTTTCCGCATTCGGGATCTCTTGCTGAGTACGGTTCACGATAACACCCGCGACCATACCAGCACGCAGACCCTGGCTGGCGCACATGGTCAGCAGCGTGGCAGATTCCATTTCGTAGTTCATGACGCCCATCGACTGCCACTCTTCCATCGAGCCTTTGAAACGGCTCACTACGCGACCAGAGAAGGTGTCGTAACGCTCCTGGCCCGGGTAGAAGGTATCAGAAGACGCGGTAACGCCAACGTGGGTAGTGGCGCCGATAGATTTCGCCGCTTCCACCAGCGCAGTGGTGCACTCGAAGTCGGCAACGGCCGGGAACTCCATTGGCGCGAAGTGCAGGCTTGCACCATCCAGACGGACAGACGCCGTGGTGACCAGGACATCACCCACGTTGATATGCGGCTGGATAGCGCCAGTCGTACCGATACGCAGGAAGGTACGAATGCCCAGCTGTGCCAGTTCTTCTACGGCAATAGAGGTTGACGGGCCGCCGATACCGGTAGAGCAAACGATCACGGCTTTACCATCCAGCTCAGCACGCCAGGTAGTGAACTCGCGATGAGATGCCAGCTTAACCGGCTTATCCATCAGCGCGGCGATCTTTTCCACACGCTCCGGGTCGCCAGGGACGATAGCAAGCGTAGCCCCTTGTAAATCGCTCTTAGTGAGGCCGAGATGAAAAACATCAGACTTAGACATAAAAACTCCTCTGTGAATCGGTTTTGTCAGAAGAAGCAAAAACATACTTTACCGAAGGCATGAACACATTTTCGTGACAGTCATCACTATGATGTAAATCAATTGCATTCAATTACCATGAAACAGTGACACACATCACATAAACAATGCAATGTAAGGACGCCCTGCACAAAAGATAGCCCGTTTAAGGCAATGTGGTTCGTTGCATGTGTCTATAGTTAACAATGCGCTTTTGGGCTGAATATTTAAGGGTACGGAGAATACCATGACAACACGACAATCTGGCTTTGCACCTGCTGTATCTCCACCGACATCTACCACGGTTCACACTCCGGATAACGCGATTATCGCCGGTGTAACGTCCATACCTTCACAAGGCGATGATATGCCAGCGTATCACGCACGACCAAAGCAAACCGATGGCCCGCTGCCCGTGGTTATTGTCGTGCAGGAGATTTTTGGCATTCATGAACACATTCGTGACGTTTGCCGCCGTCTGGCTCTGGAAGGGTATCTGGCTATCGCACCAGAACTCTATTTTCGCGAAGGTGATCCCAATGACTTTGCCGACATCCCCACGCTGCTCAGCGGCCTTGTCGCCAAAGTGCCTGACTCTCAGGTACTGGCCGATTTGGATCACGTCGCCAGTTGGGCCTCCCGCAACGGGGGAGATGCGCACCAACTGATGATCACCGGATTTTGCTGGGGCGGACGCATTACCTGGCTGTATGCCGCACACAATCCACAGCTAAAAGCGGCGGTGGCGTGGTACGGCAAACTGGTGGGCGATAAAACGCTGAACTCCCCCAAACATCCCGTTGATATCGCGACCGATCTTAACGCCCCCGTTCTGGGACTTTATGGCGGCCAGGATATCAGTATTCCACAAGATACCGTTGAAACAATGCGTCAGGCGCTGCGCGCCGCCAATGCGAAAGCGGAAATCGTGGTCTATCCCGATGCCGGGCATGCGTTTAACGCCGATTATCGCCCAAGTTACCACGAAGAGTCCGCTAAGGATGGATGGCAGAGAATGCTGGAGTGGTTCGCGCAATACGATGGGAAGAAATAATTCCCGCCAGGCAAACCAATAAACAAAACGGAGGCATCAGCCTCCGTTTTTTTACGCCTGACGCAGATTCTGCGCCGCTTTAACCATGTTTGCCAGCGCGGCACGGGTTTCCGGCCAGCCGCGCGTTTTCAGGCCGCAATCCGGGTTCACCCACAAACGCTCTGCCGGAATACGCTGTTCGGCTTTCTTCAGCAGGGCTTCAATCCACTCCACGCTCGGGACGTTCGGCGAGTGAATGTCGTAGACGCCCGGCCCGATTTCGTTCGGGTAATCGAACTCTTCAAACGACTCCAGTAACTCCATATCAGAACGAGAGGTTTCAATGGTGATCACGTCCGCGTCCAGCGCCGCAATGGAGTCCATGATGTCGTTGAACTCGCAGTAACACATGTGGGTGTGGATCTGGGTTTCATCCTTCGCCACCGCCGCGTTAATGCGGAAGGCTTCCACGCCCCACTCCAGATACGCCGCCCAGTCGCTGCGACGCAATGGCAGACCTTCGCGCAGCGCCGGCTCATCAATCTGGATAATACCGATCCCCGCCGCTTCCAGATCCGCAGCTTCATCACGCAACGCCAGCGCAATCTGCTTCGCGATGGTTTCACGCGTCACGTCTTCACGCGGGAATGACCAGCAAAGAATGGTCACCGGACCGGTCAGCATACCTTTTACCGGTTTGTCGGTCAGCGACTGGGCATACTTCGCCCACTCCACGGTGATCGCTTCCGGGCGGCTGACGTCGCCAATGACTACCGGTGGCTTCACGCAGCGAGAACCGTAGCTCTGCACCCAACCGTTCTGGGTAAAGACGAACCCGTCCAGATGTTCACCAAAGTATTCCACCATGTCGTTACGTTCGGCTTCACCGTGCACCAGCACGTCGAGCCCCAGACGTTCCTGTTCAACGATCGCCTGTTTGATATGTTCCGCGATACCGGTGCGGTAGTTACCGGCATCCAGGTTGCCTTTTTTGAAGTCCAGGCGCAGGCCGCGAATTTCCGTGGTTTGCGGGAATGAGCCGATAGTCGTGGTCGGCCATGCCGGCAGATTAAAGCGGGCACGCTGTGCCTCGGCACGAACCGGATAAGCGTTGGCACGCTGGCTGTCCTGGGCAGTGATCGCCGCCAGACGTTTTTCCACTGCGGCGTTGTGGACACGAGTAGAGTGGCGACGCGCCTGAATCGGTGCGCTCCATTCAATCAGCGCCGCGGTATCGCCGCTGTTCAACGCATCACGCAGTAGCGCCAGCTCGCCGCATTTTTGCAGGGCGAAGGCAAACCAGCTCTTCACCTCTGCATCAAGGCGGGTTTCCACGCTGAGATCGATGGGGCTGTGCAGCAGGGAGCAGGAAGAAGCCACCCACAGGTCACGTTTCCCGACGATATCTTTAATTTGCGCGTATTTTTCGCTGAGGTCGGCGCGCCAGACGTTGCGTCCGTTCACCAGACCCGCTGACAGCAGCCAGTCGGCAGGCAGACGTTTGTGCAGCTCGGCGACATCATCTTTACCGTGCACGAAGTCAACGTGCAGCCCCTGCACCGGCAGCGCGGTAATGGTATCCAGGTTTGGCGTTACGCCTTCGAAGTAGGTGGTCAGTAGCAGCTTCACCTGGCCCTGCAGAGCGTCATAAGCCGGTTTAAAGGCATCCAGCCACGCTTGCGGCAGCTCCAGTACCAGAGCAGGTTCATCGATTTGTACCCACTCAATACCCCGTTTTGCCAGTTCCGCCAGCACCTGCTGGTAAACCGGCAGAATGTCGTTCAACAGACTCAGGCGGTCAAACTGTTCGCCCTTCACTTTCCCCAGCCACAGGTAAGTTACCGGCCCCAGCAGCACAGGTTTCACCTTATGACCAAGCGCCAGCGCTTCGTCTACTTCATCCAGCAGCTGGGTCCAGGTCAGTTTGAACTGCTGACCTTTGGTGAACTCCGGCACCATGTAGTGATAGTTGGTGTTAAACCATTTGGTCATTTCTGCCGCCGCCGCGGGCTCACCGGTCGGTGCGCGGCCACGGCCAATGCGGAATAAGGTATCGATATCGACCGAGCCGTCTTTATTCTGATGACGAGCCGGAACGTTGCCGAGCAGCAGGCTGGTGGTCAGCACGTGATCGTACCAGGCAAAATCGCCCACCGGCAGCAGGTCAACGCCCGCCTGCTTCTGCTGATCCCAGTGGCGGGCACGCAGCTCGCGACCAACGGTCAGCAATTCTTCACGGGAAGAATTTCCCGCCCAGTAACTTTCTTGCGCTTTCTTCAACTCGCGACGCAGGCCAACGCGAGGGAAACCGAGGGTGTGATTCAATATTGTCATTTTTCTTCCTCTAATTATATGTAAATCCTATGGATTTTGAATTTAGGGAAGGCGGCAAGTTTACTCATCCCCAGGAGCTTACTGAAGTAAGTGACTGGGGTGGGGAAACGAAGCCAACGCACCATAAATTTAAAAGACGAAGGATTTTAGCCGTCCAGATGTTTACACATCCATAATTGGCGGTTACTGTATATTCCTCAAGCGCAATTTGTTCATGCCGAAGTGAAGGACTTTCATGATCGAGATTAAACATCTGAAAACGCTCCAGGCGTTGCGGAATAGTGGTTCGCTGGCAGCCGCTGCGGCGACGTTGCATCAGACCCAATCCGCCCTTTCTCACCAGTTCAGCGATCTGGAGCAGCGCCTTGGCTTTCGACTCTTTGTCCGTAAAAGCCAGCCGCTGCGCTTTACGCCGCAGGGCGAAATTTTGCTGCAGCTGGCAAATCAGGTATTGCCGCAAATTGGTCGGGCGCTGCAGGCCTGCAACGAACCGCAGCAAACCCGACTGCGTATCGCGATTGAATGTCACAGCTGTATTCAATGGCTGACGCCCGCGCTGGAGAATTTTCGTGCCAACTGGCCGCAGGTGGAGATGGACTTTAAATCCGGCGTGACGTTCGATCCGCAACCGGCGCTACAGCAGGATGAGCTGGATCTGGTGTTAACCTCCGACATTCTGCCGCGCAGCGGACTGCACTACTCGCCGATGTTCGATTTTGAAGTCCGCCTGGTCCTGGCGCCTGACCATCCGTTGGCCAGCAAAACGCAAATCGCGCCGGAAGATTTGGCCAGCGAGACGCTGCTCATTTACCCGGTGCAACGGAGTCGACTGGATGTCTGGCGGCATTTCTTACAGCCTGCGGGCGTGAGCCCGTCGCTGAAGAGCGTGGATAACACCCTGCTGCTGATTCAAATGGTTGCCGCCAGAATGGGTATCGCCGCGTTACCACACTGGGTGGTGGAGAGTTTTGAACGCCAGGGCCTGGTGGTGACCAAAACCCTGGGCGATGGATTGTGGAGCCGACTGTACGCCGCCGTGCGTGATGGCGAGCAGCGACAGCCAGTCACGGAAGCGTTTATTCGCTCAGCGCGGAATCACGCCTGCGATCATCTGCCGTTTGTGCGGAGTGCGGAACGACCCACTTTCGATGTACCCACAGTGAGGCCACTATCACAGCCGCGCCAATGATGAAGCTTGGCCAGTGAGGCTGTTGATGCCAGATAGCCAGGTTGACCAACAGCCCGGCCGGCACATGCATATTGTTCATGATGCCCAACGTACCTGCATCTACCTGGGTCGCACCGTAGTTCCACATAAAGTAACCAATGCCGGACGCCGCCACGCCAAGAAAGACCAGAATTCCCCACTGCAGCGTGGTTGCAGGCATTTTCTGCGCATTACCCAGCATGAACCAGGCCACGACAGCCACCAGAAAGGCCCCCATGTAAAACCAGGCAAAAGCGTTGTGCTGTGGCATTGGGCGGGTTTCCATCAGACGCTTATAGCCCACCATACCGATGGCAAAACTAATATTAGAAAGCTGCACCAGTATCAGGCCAGTCCAGAAGTGGCTGGTTACCTGATCGTAACGAATAATCCCCGCGCCAATCACCGCCAGTAACGCACTGAAAGCGTAGCTCCAGCGCAGACGGCGTCCGCTCATCAGGTCATAAATCAGCGTGATGTAGAGCGGCGTCAGCACGGTGAAAAGCAACAGTTCTGAAACCGTCAGATACAGGTAGGCGTGAAAACTCAGCATATACATAATGCCAAGCTGCATGGCCCCCACCAGCATATACAGCGCGATCGTTTTTACGCTGTGCCCGCGGGTACGTAAAAACGGCAGGAACACCAGCGCCGCGAGTCCAACGCGCACCAGCACCGCAAAATAGCTATCGACATGACCGGCAAGGTACTCGCCAAACAGGCTGAAGGAAAAGGCCCACAAAATAGTGGTAATGATGAGTAGCGCCACAATGGATGCCTCTTAGAACAGGGAACATCCATTGTAGCGGAGAGTTTAGTTGACAACTGGTCAACTAAAGAACAATCACTTTAAAAAGAGATCGCGCAGGTAGTGCGGCACGGCATCGTCGGCGTTGAGTCCGATGACTTCCAGCTCCGGATGCAGATCCTTCAGACGCTGGTGGGCGTTGCCCATGATGCAGCCTTTGCCCGCCATGGAGAGCATTTCCGCATCGTTCATCCCGTCGCCAAAAGCGATGCAGTCTTTCAGGCTGTAGCCCATCGCTTTCGCCACCGCTTCCAGCGCATGACCTTTCGACACGCCGCCCGCCATGACTTCCAGACAGGTAAGCGTAGAGAAGCTGACGTTAACGCGATCGCCCCAGCGGGCGTTAATCGCCTGCTCCAGCGGCAGCAGCCTTTCGTGAGAATCGGTGGTGAAGAACACTTTGCTGACGCCCTCCGGCTCCAGTAGCGCAGGTTCAAACAGAGAATAGTTAAACACCGCTTCTTTGAAAAAGCGCATTTCGTCGGGGCGATGGCGGTTCATAAACCACTCATCATCGCGATAAACGTTGGTCACGATGTCCGGGTTTGCATTCACTACGCCAAACAGGTCGCTGGCAATATCGCGATCCAGGTTATGCGAAAACACCAGATTTCCGTCAGAATCATGCACCCGCGCGCCGTTGGAGGTGATCATGTAGGTTTTAATGCCGAGGTTATCGCGAATTTGTCCCACATCAACATGATGACGGCCAGTCGCAAACACGAAGTTAACGCCACGAGCAGTCAGTAATTTCAGCGTCTCTTTGGCATAGGGGGACAGAGTATGGTCGGGGGAAAGCAGCGTACCGTCTAAATCAGACGCAACAACCTGATACATAAGAAAATTCAACCTCTAGGCAAAGCGGGTTCCGCTGGATGAGTTATGCTTGTCGAAAAATTCGACAATAGCGTTAAGCGCGACTGAGCGCATTGCGTCCTTTTCAAAAAGGATCTCATGGTACGCGCCTTTTATGACAAGCGGCTGACCTCCTTCTACAGGATGGCCCGCTGCGGCGCGGAGTTCACAAAAACGATCGTGCATGCGGTTATCCACCACACGCTCTTCTTCGGCCTGAATCAGCAGCGTCGGCGTCGCGTCGTCTCCCGCGCCAGCCAGGACCTGTTCACCAGCCAGAATCCCTTCGCGTACCCAGTGATAGGTGGGACCGCCAACGCGCAACCGCGGCTCATCAGCATAGAAGCGTAGATTGCGCCGATAGCGCTGTCGACTATGGGTTAACGCATTCATACCGAACGGCAGCGCCCGCCAGCGCCCGGTTCCCATCGCATAGCCTTCTCGGATCCGTGGATGCCCTTCAGCCCAGTCCAGAATGTGGCGCACCATCCAGTCAGGAAAGCGCATCACAATACCAAACATCGGCGCACAAAGCGCGATGGCATCACACTGATTCGGGTGGCGCTGCAGGAACAATGTGGCAATCGCTCCACCCATAGAATGCGCCAGTATATAGCGTTTTCTCCACGGACCGGGTAGCACTTCCTGCTGCCAGAAGGCGGTTAAATCGTCGACATAGTCATTAAAGTTATCGACATGACCACGATGCGGATCTGACAGCATACGCCCGGAACGCCCCTGGCCACGGTGGTCGATAATGAGTACGTCAAAACCAGAATGAAACAGGTCATACGCCAGTTCAGCGTATTTCACGTAACTTTCAATGCGTCCAGGACAGACGACGATGACGCGATCGTTTTTTTCTGCATGAAAACGAACAAAATGTACGGGGATATCATCCACGCCCGTAAATTCCGCTTCCTCCCGCTGACGCCAGAAATCTGTCAGTGGCCCCATGGAAAAAGCAGCAAACGCGTTTTCTCTTGTTTCCCAGTCTTTTTGCTGCTGAAACATCGGGTATCCAGCCTCGCTGACCAAGTAAAATCGTTTTTTTCGCCGTCGCTGACACAACCTAACGGCAGTAGCGTATTGTGGCATAAAAATAGACAATTCGGGAGTTTCTCATGACCTTTGAATGGTGGTTCGCCTACCTGCTGACCTCTATCATTTTGAGCTTGTCTCCAGGCTCTGGCGCAATCAATACCATGACAACCGCCATCAGCCATGGTTATCGCGGTGCCAGCGCGTCGATTGCGGGTTTACAGACCGGGCTGGGCATTCATATCGTTTTGGTTGGCGTGGGGCTGGGAACGCTATTTTCTCGTTCGGTGATCGCGTTTGAGGTGCTGAAGTGGGCGGGAGCGGCCTATCTGATTTGGCTGGGTATTCAACAATGGCGGGCAGCGGGCGCTATCGATCTGAACACCATGGCGAATACGCAATCGCGCAGTCGCCTGTTCAAACGCGCGGTCTTTGTGAATCTGACCAACCCCAAAAGCATTGTTTTTCTTGCCGCCCTGTTCCCGCAGTTCATCCTGCCGCAGGCACCGCAACTGATGCAGTACGTGGTGCTTGGCGTTACGACCATCGTGGTCGATATCATTGTGATGATCGGTTACGCGACGCTGGCTACGCGCATTGCAGGATGGATTAAAGGGCCAAAGCAAATGAAGGCGCTGAACAAAGTGTTCGGATCGCTGTTTATGCTGATAGGCGCCCTGCTGGCATCGGCAAGGCATGCCTAGAAAACTGGAATAGTGCTCGCAGTAAAATGTGAGTGTTCTGAGCATCGCTGTATGTCTTTTCGAGACTCTCCGCAAAGGGGGAAACATCTTTTATTCTGCACTGTTAGAGGCTGATATCTAATGCCAGAATGCCGCCACTTTCACTTCTCACGGATGATGGACGATGGCGGAAGCTACGACACCCCATGACACAGTATTTAAGACCTTCCTCTCCCGCGTGGAAACCGCGCGGGACTTTATTGAACTTCATCTTCCGCCTTCGTTAATCAAAATCTGCAAACTGGAAACACTTCATCTGGAATCAGGCAGTTTTGTGGAGGACGATCTGCGCCCCTACTTCAGCGATATTCTCTACTCACTGGAAACCACCAGCGGACAAGGCTATGTACATGTGCTTATTGAGCATCAAAGCTCACCTGACAAGCATATGTCATTTCGCCTGATGCGCTACGCTATCGCAGCGATGCAGCGTCATCTTGAGGCTGGAAACGACACTCTACCGCTGGTGATTCCAGTGCTCTTTTACCATGGCAAGCAAAGCCCATGGCAAGGCTCAATGAACTGGCTGGATCACTTTGAGGATTCGGGAACCGCCCTTCAACTTTACAGCACACCGTTTCCGTTGGTGGATGTGACGGTTATTCCAGATGATGAAATCATGCAGCATCGCAGTATGGCGGCGCTGACATTAGTACAAAAACACATTCGCCAGCGCGACATGGCGCAGCTGCTGGATAAACTTACCCGCCTGTTTATGCTGGAGAAGATGAGCGGACAACAAATAACCGTACTGGTAAACTACATGGTGCAAGCAGGGAATACACAAGATGTTCAGACATTATTGTATCAGCTGGCACAGCGTGTGCCGCAGCATGGAGAAAAATTGATGACAATGGCGGATCAACTAAAGCAGATAGGTCGCGAAGAAGGGCGGCGCATAGCCCTCACTGATGTAGCAAAAGCAATGCTCAAGCGAGGTCTTGATACCGACGCGATTATGGAAATGACCGGCCTTTCGAAGGACGAATTACAAAAGCTTGCGCAATAAACCATACTCCGCCTGGAGCTCCCAGGCGGATAACAAACTTAGCGTGAAATAATCAGGTGGATACCGAAGCCCGCGAACAGCGCCCCGGCAAAACCGTCAATCCACTTCGCCAGGCGCTGATAGCCACGACGCATTTTCGGCAGCGCAAACAGGCTGGCGACCACGGTAAACCACGCCAGCGTTTCCACTATAATCAGGGCAAAAATCCCCCAACGCGCGCCCGTTCCCACGCTGTCGCCAACAAATAACGAGAAAACTGAGCCAAAATAGATAATGGCTTTAGGGTTCGCCAGATTGGTCAGCAGACCTTTCAAGAAGCTGCGTCCGCTCTGCGCCAGTTCAACCTGCGGTGCGGGTGCCGCAACGTCCTGTTTTTTAAACGCACCGCGCAGCATCTGATACCCCATCCAGCACAGGTACAGACCACCGCCGACCATAATAATGGTGTGCAGCCAGGCCATTTTTTCGATGATCAGGTGTAAACCGAGCAGCGCCACGCCCGCCCAGACCATGACGCCGCAGGTAATGCCCAGTACCCCCATCATCGCCTCTTTACGCGAACGGCTAACGGCCGTTTGAGAGACAAAGAAAAAATCGGGACCGGGACTCATCAGTGCAACGATATGCACCAACGCAACGGTGAAAAATAGCGTTAACATAAAAATGACTCGCGGGGGAATAGTTCAGTGAGTCACCATCCTGGCACTTTTTTGCCTGGCTGACTACTCTTCGTCGTCACCATCAACATGTGCGCGGATAAGTGCCATAAACTCTTTGCCAAAACGCTCAAGTTTACGCATTCCCACACCATTGACACTCAGCATTTCGCTCGGTGAAACCGGCATCTGTTCAGCCATTTCAATCAGCGTGGCGTCGTTGAACACCACATACGGCGGGATATTTTCTTCATCGGCAATGGCTTTACGCAGCTTACGCAATTTGGCGAACAGTTTGCGATCGTAGTTGCCGCCGAAGGATTTCTGCATCGCGCGCGGTTTCAGCGCCACAATACGCGGCACGGCAAGCTGTAGTGGAACTTCACCGCGCAGCACCGGACGCGCGGCTTCGGTTAACTGTAACGCCGAGTGATGGGCAATATTCTGCGTCACCAGGCCCAGGTGAATAAGCTGGCGAATAACGCTCACCCAGTGTTCGTGGCTTTGCTCGCGACCAATGCCATAGACCGGCAGTTTGTCATGAGCCAGTTCGCGAATACGCTGGTTATTCGCGCCTCGCAGAACCTCGACGACATAGCCCATACCAAAACGTTGGTTAACGCGGTAGATCGTCGACAGTGCTTTACGCGCATCCATGAGTCCGTCGTACTGTTTTGGCGGATCGAGGCAAATATCGCAGTTACCGCACGGCTCCTGACGCCCTTCGCCAAAATAATTCAGCAGCACCAGGCGACGACAGGTTTGCGCCTCGGCAAACGCCCCCATCGCATTGAGCTTATGCCGTTCGATATCCAGTAGTTGCCCAGCGGGTTTCTCTTCGAGGCAACGGCGTAGCCATGCCATATCAGCCGGATCGTAAAACAGCATTGCTTCCGCAGGCAGGCCATCACGCCCGGCGCGGCCGGTTTCCTGGTAATAGGATTCGATATTGCGCGGAATGTCGAAATGCACCACGAAGCGTACGTTAGGTTTGTTGATCCCCATGCCGAACGCCACGGTCGCCACTACGATTTGCAGGTCATCGCGCTGGAATTTCTCCTGCACCTCGGCGCGTACGGCATTTTCCAGTCCGGCATGATAAGCCCCGGCGCTGATGCCACGGCTTTGCAGACGCGCGGCGGTGTCTTCTACCTTGGCGCGACTGTTACAGTAGATAATGCCGGACTTACCGCGCTGCTCTTGCACATAGCGCATCAGCTGATCGAGCGGCTTAAACTTCTCCATCAGCATGTAGCGAATATTTGGGCGGTCAAAGCTGCTGATCTGAATTAACGGGTCGTTGAGCCCCAGCAGACGCACAATGTCCAGCCGGGTGGTTTCGTCCGCGGTCGCGGTCAGCGCCACAAACGGCAGGGTTGGGAAACGTTGACGCAACTGTCCCAGCGCCGCGTATTCCGGGCGGAAATCATGTCCCCACTGCGAAATACAGTGCGCTTCATCAACCGCCAGCAGCACCGGATTCCAGTGCGCCAGATTTTCAAGGAAGTTATCCAGCATCAGGCGTTCAGGCGCAATGTACAACAGGCGAATCTGCCCGCTGCGACAGCCAGCCATCACCTCAAGCTGCTGTTCACGGCTTTGGGTAGAGTTCAGACACGCTGCCGCCACGCCGTTTGCTAATAATTGGTCGACCTGATCTTTCATCAGGGAAATAAGCGGCGAGACAACAACGGTGAGTCCGTTGAGCAATAATGCGGGAATCTGATAGCACAGGGATTTACCGCCACCGGTCGGCATAACGACCAGGCAGTCGCGACCAGAGAGCACGGTATCAATGATTTCTTCCTGACCAGGGCGAAACTGTTGGTAGCCAAAGGTTTCCTGCAAAACCTGCTTAGCGCCCATTTCCAGATTCAACACTTCCGCCTGCGCCACATTAACCCCATTAGCCTGAAATAAAAACAGGCGCTATTTTCAGCGCCTGAGAGAGAAACTGCAATGATTAAAATACTCTCAATACCAGTCAGAAGATATCGTTGAGCATCACGCCCACGCCAACGCGGGTCTGATTGAAGTTATAGTCAATCAGCGATTCGCCGTAACCGCTGTAAACCTGGGTGTAAAGACGCACATGCTTCGTAATGGGGTAACTGACACCCAATTCAGCGCCGCCGTAACCGGTATTCCAGTTGTACTGACCTTTCGCACTTAAGACGGCGTCACCGAGGTGATAACCCAGTTTGAGCTGATAGTAGCCCATATATTTGGTGATGTCGGGGTTATCGTCGGTGCTGCCGATGACGTACCACGGTTTAACCTCCACCAGCCAGTTACCATTTTCAGCCATCAGACGAGTGTACAGACGGTTCCAGCTGCGCGAGGTGGGATCGGAACGGCCGTTGGAGTCATGGTTGTACCCCATTTCGACATCACGTAGTGTCCAGCCAGCAAAGCGATAGTCGGTGGCGAAACCGAGGAACAATTGCGGTTCGTAGTTGGTTTCGCGAAACGGGGAAGACTCTTCACTGTTCGAAAGCTGCCACCAGGACTTCTGGGTATAGGAGCCGCCGAGTACCGAATTTGGGCCTAATATCCCGCGCCAGAGCGGAAACGCCAGGCTTAGCTGAAACTTAACCTCATCTTTGCGCGCATTTTCGGACCAGCTATAGCTGCTGATCGCCTCTTTGTTCATGTCGCTGGTATTGGTGTAGATAAGATAGTTAGTGTCATAGGGGTACAGCGTGAAAGGATTGTCATGCTCCTGCAGCATGTTGGCGATAATACTGCCGCGAACCGCGGGAGCATCATGAATCTCTTTCACTGTCGCTTCCTGCGCATACGCGGTCAACGGCAGCATGACTGCTGGTAGTAACCATCCCAGAATCGCCCGCATCGGTACTGTTCTCCTGAACCAAAATATTGATGAATTGTATAATTATCTGGCAGGTATTCTATACCCTAAATAATTCAAATTGCAGGAAGGCGGCAAGTCTGTAAACCCCAGGAGCTTACTAAAGTAAGTGACTGGGGTGAGCAGGCGCTGCCAACGCACATGCAACTTGAAGTATGACGGGTATACATACTTAGCGAGTTCCTCGTTAATCATCCCGTCCCAAAGTAGTAAACAACAAATAATAAGCATAATATCAACATTTCATTAACTATTGAGATGTAGGGATCGTATGTCTGCCGTACTTACTGCTGAGCAAGCGCTGAAATTAGTGGGTGAAATGTTTGTCTATCATATGCCGTTTAACCGGGCGCTGGGACTGGAGCTTGAACGCTATGAGAAAGAATTTGCGCAATTAGCCTTTAATAACCAACCGATGATGGTAGGTAACTGGGCGCAAAGTATTTTGCATGGCGGCGTGATCGCCTCGGCGCTGGACGTCGCCGCCGGGTTGGTGTGCGTTGGGAGTACGCTGACTCGCCATGAAACGATCAGCGAAGACGAACTGCGTCAGCGGATGTCACGCATGGGAACCATCGATTTGCGCGTTGATTACCTGCGACCAGGCAGAGGGAATCGCTTTACCGCCACCAGCAGCCTGCTGCGGGCGGGTAATAAAGTCGCTGTAGCGCGCGTGGAACTGCATAACGAAGAACAGCTTTATATTGCCAGCGCAACCGCCACTTATATGGTGGGGTAAGCGGCCAAAAAAAGGTAAACTGCGGTTACATTTCTGCAATGAGTTTTCCCGATGGATGCTAAGCAAACGCGGCAGGGCGTGTTACTCGCTCTTGCTGCTTATTTTATTTGGGGTATCGCACCTGCCTACTTCAAGCTGATTTACTATGTCCCGGCGGATGAAATCCTGACGCACCGCGTCATCTGGTCATTTTTCTTCATGGTGGTGCTGATGAGCATCAGCCGCCAGTGGTCGGGTGTCAAAACGCTACTACAAACGCCAAAGAAGATCTTCTTGCTGGCGCTCTCTGCGGTGCTCATCGGCGGAAACTGGCTGCTGTTCATTTGGGCGGTCAATAATCACCATATGCTGGAAGCCAGCCTCGGCTATTTTATTAACCCGCTGGTGAATATTGTGCTGGGAATGCTTTTCCTCGGCGAACGCTTTCGCCGCATGCAGTGGCTGGCGGTACTGTTAGCCGCCTGTGGCGTACTGGTACAGCTGTGGACCTTCGGATCGCTGCCAATCATCGCGCTGGGACTGGCGTTCAGCTTTGCTTTTTATGGTCTGGTGCGCAAGAAGATTGCCGTCGAAGCACAAACCGGCATGCTGATCGAAACCCTGTGGCTTTTACCCATCGCAGCTATATATCTGTTTGGCATTGCCGACAGCTCAACCAGCCATATGGGGCAAAACCCGATGTCGCTCAATCTGCTGCTGATTGCTGCGGGTGTCGTGACCACCATACCGCTGCTGTGCTTTACCGGTGCGGCAACCCGTCTGCGTCTGTCGACGCTGGGTTTCTTCCAGTACATTGGCCCTACGCTGATGTTCCTGCTGGCGGTAACGTTCTACGGTGAAGTACCGGGTGCGGACAAGATGGTCACTTTCGCGTTTATCTGGGTCGCGCTGGCGATTTTCGTAATGGATGCGATTTACACGCAAAGAAAAACGCGACTGGGGATGTGATTGCATTTTGCCTGATGGCGCTACGCTTATCAGGCCTACGTGATCTGTAGGCCGGATAAGGCGAAGCCGCCATCCGGCTAAAATATTACAGCCAGTTCTTGCGCTTAAAGTACAGATACGGCGCCAGACCCGCGAGCATCATAAAGACAATCGCCCCAGGATAACCGAAGCTCCAGTGCAGTTCCGGCATGAACTCAAAGTTCATCCCATAGCTGGACGCCACCAGCGTCGGCGGCAGGAACACCACGGAGACCACCGAGAAGATCTTGATGATGCGGTTCTGCTCGATGTTGATAAAGCCCATCGCCGCCTGCATCAGGAAGTTAACCTTCTGGAACAGTGATTCGTTGTGCGGCAGCAGGGATTCGATATCGCGCAGGATTTCACGCGCCTGCTCCAGTTGGCTGCCCGGCAACCGCGCTTTACGCACCAGGAAGTTCAGCGCACGCTGGGTATCCATCAGACACAAGCGTACCTTCCAGCCGATATCTTCCAGTTCCGCCAACGTCGAAAGCGCTTCGTCATATTCATCGCCCTGACGCCCTTCCATGATCACACGGCTGAGTTTTTCCAGGTCGCTGTAGATGTTTTCGATCTCATCCGCCAGCTGTTCAATTTTGGTTTCGAACAGGTCGAGCAACAGCTCGTAGGCGTTGCCATCCACCATCGCCTGGTTACGCGCACGCATGCGATACAGGCGAAAGGCCGGCAATTCGCGCTCGCGCAGGGTAAACAGGCGACCTTCGCGAATAGTAAATGCGACGGTTGAGTTACCCGCGTGATCGTCGGCGTCTTCATAGAAGAAGAAGGAGTGAATGTGCAGACCGTCTTCGTCTTCAAAAAAACGCGCGGATGCTTCAATGTCTTCCAGTTCAGGGCGCGTAGCCAGATTCTGGCCCAAGTCCTTTTGCACACGGTTTCGTTCTTCGTCATCCGGCTCGACTAAATCGACCCAAACCGAACTGGCCAGGTGCTCGATCTCGTCTGCCTCAAGGCGAGTTAAACGATTGTTTTCCAGTTGAAATGCGCTCAGCATGACCGGGACTCCCAATGCAAAAAATTATCGGACAGTTCGGAGGGCACACAGAAACAAATTGGGTTTCAGACCATTAAACAGCCTGACTCAGCGCGACGGGAAAAAACAGAAGGTCGCTGACAACCGCGAAGGCTATCAGCAAAAAGGGATAGCCTTAGGAGTTGATCCTGGATGACAGGATAATGAGCCAGTATCTACTGGGTGTGTCCAAGGCGAATGTCCTCTTAGCGTAATCGTGCGCGCATGTTACGCCAGCAAAATTTTGACGTCAACACGCAACGAAACGCTAGCCAGGATAAATTACCTGCTCATCAGTAAGGCTAGCAGATCGTTACAAAATAATGATATTTTTCTGAAAGTTATACCGTTTCCAGTCGGGCATAGGCCGCCACCAGCCATTTGATCCCCTGCCCCTGGAACGCGACCTGCAAACGACTGTGCTCGCCGCTGCCTTCCAGATTGACAATGGTGCCCTCGCCAAACTTGGCATGGCGCACGCGCTGGCCAAGTTTGTAACCGGTATCGTTTTCCGCCATTGGCGTGCCCATTCGCTGATGGCTCACCGGACGACTGACCGTGGCGCGCAGACGTACCTCTTCAACACACGCCTCCGGCAGTTCACCAATAAATCGCGACGGGCGATGGTAAACCTCTTTGCCGTACAGACGACGCGTTTCGGCGTAGGTCAGCGTCAGTTTTTGCATCGCACGGGTTACGCCGACGTAGGCCAGGCGGCGTTCCTCTTCGAGACGTCCGCCTTCGTCCAGCGACATCTGGCTGGGGAACATGCCTTCTTCCATGCCGACGATAAACACCTGCGGGAACTCCAGACCTTTCGCCGAGTGCAGGGTCATCAGCTGTACCGCGTCCTGCCAGGTATCCGCCTGCCCTTCGCCCGCCTCCAGCGCGGCGTGAGACAGGAACGCCTGCAGCGGCATTAAATCTTCGTCTTCTTCGTTGTAGCTGAACTGGCGCGTTGCCGTTACCAGTTCGTCTAAGTTTTCAATACGCGTCTGGCCCTTCTCGCCTTTTTCCTGCTCGTACATCATGCGCAGCCCGGAGTCTTTAATCACCCGGTCAGTCTGCACGTGCAGCGGCATATCGGCGGTCTCCTGCGCCAGGGCATCAATCAGTTCCATAAAACGCTGTAAGGCGCTGGCCGCACGACCCGCAAGGGCTTTTTCCTGCAACAGTTCACGACAGGCCTGCCACAGCGTTAGCTGGCGGTCACGCGAAGTCTGGCGCACCACATCCAGCGTACGATCGCCAATCCCGCGGGTGGGCGTATTCACTACGCGCTCAAACGCCGCGTCGTCATTGCGGTTAGCGATCAGGCGCAGGTAGGAGAGCGCATCTTTGATTTCCTGGCGTTCGAAGAAGCGCATCCCGCCATAAATACGGTACGGCATGCTGGCTTGTAACAACGCCTCCTCCAGTACGCGCGACTGGGCGTTGCTGCGGTACAGAATAGCGCATTGTTCAAGCGCGCCGCCGTTGTCCTGCCAGGTCTTGATGCGGTTAACGACAAAGCGCGCTTCATCGAGTTCATTGAACGCGCAGTACAGCGAAATCGGTTCACCGTCGACGCCGTCGGTCCACAGCTTTTTACCCAGACGCCCGTTGTTGTTCTCAATCAGGGCGTTAGCCGCGCTGAGGATATTGTTGGTCGAGCGGTAATTCTGCTCCAGGCGAATGGTTTCTGCGCCCGGGAAGTCAGTGAGGAAGCGCTGGATGTTTTCCACCTGCGCCCCGCGCCAGCCGTAGATCGACTGGTCGTCATCGCCGACGATCATCACTTTGCCGGTATCGCCTGCCAGCAAGCGGATCCAGGCGTATTGAATGTTGTTGGTATCCTGGAATTCGTCCACCAGGATATTGGTAAAGCGTTCGCGATAGTGCTGCAGAATATGCGGTTTGTTGAGCCACAGTTCATGGGCGCGCAGCAGCAGCTCGGCGAAATCCACCAACCCGGCGCGATCGCACGCTTCCTGGTAAGCCTGATACACTTTCTGCCAGGTTTGCTCAACCGGGTTGCCATAGCTCTGCAGATGGTGCGGGCGCAGCCCTTCGTCTTTCTGACTATTGATAAACCACATCGCCTGACGCGGCGGCCACTGCTTCTCATCCAGGTTCATCGCCTTGATCAGGCGCTTGAGCAGACGCAACTGGTCTTCGCTGTCGAGGATCTGGAAATCCTGCGGCAGGTTGGCATCCATATGGTGCGCGCGCAACAGACGGTGCGCCAGACCGTGGAACGTACCCACCCACATACCGCCCTGGCTGGTTCCCATGATCTGACCAATACGGTGGCGCATTTCCGCCGCCGCTTTGTTGGTAAAGGTTACTGCCATAATGGAGTATGGCGAGTTGTTCTCTACCGTCAGTAACCAGGCGATACGGTGCACCAGCACGCGCGTTTTACCACTCCCCGCGCCAGCCAGAACCAACATGTTGCTGCGTGGCGCGGCCACAGCCTGGCGCTGTTCGTCATTGAGGCTATCGAGCAGGTAAGAAACGTCCATTGGCACCGCCGCGTAAAAGTAGGTAAGGCGGAAAAGCGTAGCGCCATCCGCCAAAAAGCTGGGTATATATACAGAGTTCTGCTGGTGATTATATCAGCGAGGTCAGAGATGCCAACTGTGAAATTTCGATATGCGGCAGCAAACGACTGTCTGCGGTGTGCATCAGGTCGGCATTTTCCGGTTTGATCCAGCAGGCCTGCATACCACAACGGATGGCGCCCGCGACGTCTGTCGTCAGGTCATCGCCCACGTGCAGAATCTCGCCAACGGGCATGTTCAGTTTTTCCGCCGCCAGCGCGTACATGTCGCTGAACGGTTTTGATCGTCCGTCGGGACCGGCGCGCAGCACAAACTCAAAATAATCGCCCAGGCCAAACAGTTCCGGCTGCGCGTTACCGTTGGTAATCGCCACCAGCGGCCATTTGCGGGCCAGCGCCTTCAGCGTGTCATGCGTCGCCTGCGGGACATCAATACGGCTACGCCATTTGGCGAAATTCATCATCGCCGCATTCGCTCCCATTCTGGCTTCTGCCGCTGACAACCCCGCCTCCAGCATAGCGCGCTCTACAGCACGGTGACGCCATTGGGTAACGTCGTGGTAGATTTCCGGCTCGGCGTCGCGAACGGCCTGACGTAAGCGCTGGAGGTCGCTATTTTGCAGCGAACTCAGCGCCGGATGGTAATTCTGTACAAACGCGAGCGCTTCCTGCTCGGTGCGTGTGATAACGGGACGGTTATCGTAAAGGGTGTCATCAAGGTCAAAGGTGAGCGCAGAAATGCGCCCCAAAGGCCGGTAAAAACGCATTATTTCCCCCGTTTGGCGCGCGGATGCGCCGCATCGTACACTGAAGCCAGGTGTTGAAAATCAAGATGGGTATAGATTTGGGTCGTGGAGAGATTGGCATGACCCAATAACTCCTGCACGCCACGCAGATCGCCGCTCGACTCCAGCATATGCGTCGCAAAGGAGTGGCGTAATTTGTGGGGATGTACGTGGCTGTTCAGCCCCTGCCTGATACCCCATTCAGCAAAGCGTTTCTGCACGTTCCGCGCAGAGATGCGTTTGCCCAGTTTTGACAGAAATAACGCATCGTCATCGCAGCCAAACAGTCCGCGCAGATCCAGCCAGTGCTCAATCCACGCCACCGCATTGCGGCCAATCGGCAGGCGACGCTCTTTACTGCCCTTGCCCATCACCCATACTTCGCCGGTGTCGAGATCGAGATGTTTAATATCCAGCCCAACCAGTTCAGACAGACGTAGCCCTGCGCCGTACATCACTTCCAGCATCGCGCGGTCGCGCACGGCGAGGGGATCGTTGAGGTCGATATCCAGCAGGCGATTAACGTCGTCGACATCGATATTTTTAGGCAGATGACGCGGTGCTTTGGGTGCGGAAACGCTTTTTGCCGGATTAGCGTTCAGCTCGCCCTGACTGACCATCCAGTCGAAGAAACTGCGCAGCGCAGACAGGCGCAAAGCCAGGCTCGCCGGTCCCAACCCTTTACGGCGACTGCGCACGGCAAAACTACGAACCATGAGCGCATCACACTGCTGCCAGCTTTTCAGACCGGTTTCACCGGCTAACGCGATAATGGCATCAAGCTGACGCTGATAATTAAGCAATGTGATCGGGCTAAGCTGGCGCTCAACGCCCAGATAGCGCAGAAAGCGCGCCACATCCTGAGAAAGGGGGGAGTCGGTCATACGCGTTCAATCCAGCGCTCCAACAGCTCCGGCAACATCAGCGAGATTTCCTGCAATAACTGTGTTCCTTGCCCTTGCTGGTAATGATTAACGTCACGACTGCTGAACAACATCACGCCAAGGGATCCATCCTGCCCGAGCATCGACATCGCCACCGAGCCGATGGCTTTCGCTTCCGGCATCATGATCAACAGTTCCGGGCCGTGGAGTGGCCCAAGGTAGTGCTGTGACTGACCAAGACGCTGAATGCGCAGCGGTTCGAAAGCCTGGCGGCTTAATGCCAGATGGGTGAATTTTGAGGGCGCGCCAAGTCGCCAGCGATCCGGGAACAAACGAACCGTCGCTCCCGCCAGCCCTAACTCACGCGCCCAGCGATGAAGTCGCATCAGCATGTCGTCGAGACTGTTCGCGGACACCAGTCGTCCTTGCAGATTTAACAGTCGATAGAACAGGCTTTCGTTGGCATTCGCTTGTTCCATCAACAACGCCATATTCTCTTCCAGCACGTTGATATGATTGCGTGCCCGAGCCATATGCCATTCAACTAAAGAGATCGTGCCCCGCACCGGGTGCGGGACGCGCATCGCTTCAACCGCTTGAGCATTACGGATAAAAAACTCAGGATTACGTTGCAGATAATCGACGACCGCCCGGTCGTCCAGTTCCATGAGCGTTTCCTGTAGTTCTTCCCCTGGTTGCTTCATAAGTGAATAAATCCGTCGTAGACATGTGCCGCCGGGCCAGTCATATATAACGGATGACCCGGACCTTTCCAGGCGATATCAAGTCGGCCGCCCGGTAATTCCACCCTCACTTCATCTGCCAGCAGGCCCTGCTGAATACCGACAGCGACAGCCGCACACGCGCCGCTGCCGCAAGCCTGCGTTTCACCCGCACCACGCTCATAGACGCGCAGTCGGATATGCTCGCGCTTCACCACCTGCATAAAGCCAATATTAGCGCGTTCAGGGAAGCGTTCATGGCTTTCCAGAACCGGCCCCAGTGTTTCTACCGTGGCTGTATCAACATCATCAACCTGAATTACGCAGTGCGGATTACCCATTGAAACCACGCCGCACAATACTGTCTGCTCGGCCACTCGCATAATATAGGTCTTCTCTGCTTTATTGGCACGGAAAGGAACCTGCGAGGGTTCAAAGTTGGGTTCCCCCATGTTGACCCGCACCAGCTCATCATCCGTTACGCTTAATACCATGCGGCCATTCGCAGTACTGACACGAATATCACGCTTATTGGTCAGCCCTTTCAGGCGCACAAAGCGGGCAAAGCAACGAGCGCCATTGCCACACTGTGACACTTCACTGCCATCAGCATTAAAAATGCGGTAATGGAAATCCAGCTCCGGATCGTACGGCGGCTCGACGACCAGCAGTTGATCGAACCCAACACCCAGATGCCTGTCAGACAAGCGACGGATCAGCTCGGGTGAGAAAAAGACATTCTGCGTTACCGCGTCGACGACCATAAAATCGTTGCCAAGGCCATGCATTTTAGAGAATTGCATCATTCACTCCGTTCACGCGGGTACAGAAACTTACCGTCAGTAATTCACCTGAGAAGGTCCATCACTGATTCCACGATCGTTTTTATCCGGCGTCGTAGATTGTGCTGGTGACTGAATGCTCTTCGTCGGAGGCGGCGCGTTTTTGTCTGCTGGCGGGAAATAGAGAGGTCCCTTCAGACCACAGCCCGTCAGGCTGAACAGTGTAAAAAGTACAGCGAGTGCCTGAAACACGTTTTTCATTATGGATTGCCTGTAAGTTCATGCTTTCTGTTTTCTATCATCGCAGGAGAAGGCGTAAAAGCAAGAGTTTGGCTAAAAACTGCAACGTGATTTATTCCGCGTTATACTGCGACCATCACGAAAAACAGGATAAAAAAATGAACGACAGTGAATTTCATCGCCTTGCCGACACCCTGTGGATGACCATTGAAGAGCGCCTGGACGACTGGGATGGCGACAGCGATATCGATTGTGAAATCAACGGCGGCGTGCTGACCATCAGCTTCGAAAACGGCAGCAAAATTATTATTAACCGTCAGGAGCCGCTGCACCAGGTGTGGCTGGCGACCAAACAGGGCGGCTACCACTTTGATCTGAAAGGCGACGAGTGGATCTGCGATCGTAGCGGCGAAACGTTCTGGGATCTGCTGGAACAGGCGGCAACGCAACAAGCGGGTGAAGAGGTTAGCTTCCGTTAAGTTGTAGTGCCGGATGCGCTTCGCTTATCCGGCATCATGTTCACGAAAAATACTGCTGCAACAGCGGTGTGTCGTTATCCTGACTGGTTTGCGGGACTGGACTAATCGGCTGGGTGCGGAACGGAATCACCTGCGCGCGCCCGTCGGTTTTCACAATCTGATAGAACTGCGGCAGGTTAAAGTTGATGAAGCTGGAGCCGTAAGTGAAGCGATCGTGCGACGATGAATAGAAGCGACTGACATCCCGCACCAGCTCTTCTTTACTGCCTTCACAGTGGTGATACACCTCGACACGGTTACTCTCATCCAGAATGTAGATGTTAAAGCCCTGCTCATCACCCGTCTCTTCAAAAAAGAACTGAATGATCCCTTCGCTGGCAAACCCGTCCACCACCGACGGAAGTTTCACATGGTTAGTCTCAACCTGAACGGAAAGCCCGTGCAGTTTGTTATGTGAAATAGCACCATAGAATTCAATCGCGTTTTCCAGCTTCTGTACCGAGACGTTCAGGCGTTCGAAGAACAGCCCCCACGTCTGGCCGGAAACACGCAGTGCTTTAAAGCGTCCGGTTTCCTGGCGCGTACTGGACAGGCGTAATTCGATGCACTCAGACACCAGTTGCTGTACGCGGGTACGAATTAAACCGCGCAGATGCTGGCTATAGCAGAAGACCTCAACGCTATCCGGCGGCGCGGCATCCTGATGCATTTTGCCCAGAATCGTTTTTAACGCTTCAATCATCGCCTGCTCGCCGTTGAAGTGCAGGGTTCGCACTTCATTCCACGAGTTGCGATACAGCAGGTCTACGCTACCCACCAGGCAATTTTGCTCTTCGCCAAAGCTGAAGACATCCAGCTTACGGAAATCAAAATGCACCACCTGATTGCGGAATGCCGCCGTCGGGTCATATTCGAGGTTAACAATAATCGCCAGATGGCGAATTTCGCACGGGCTGTACAGCGCTTTTGGCGTCGGTGCCGGCAGACGCAGCGGGAAGTGGTGCGACACGTCGGCGACCATTTCCTGCAGCTTCGGCAAATCAACAATGCCGTTGCCCTTAATAAACAAATGCGTACGCGAGGTCAGCAGGCCATTGAACCAGGCCCACGCCACCAGCTTGTTGAGATAGCGGTTATATTCCAGCGGCTGATGGCTGATGATCGAGTCCATGTTAGGCGCGCGGTTGTAGAGATACCAACCCGAACGGTTGGCACGACCCGGCGGTACATGGATAAAGGTCAGATTCGGTTCCGAGAGATCCGGTGAGATCTGCGGGTTCACCAGCGTCACTTTGCCGGGCAAGGCTTCAAACGCAGCATACAGCTTACGGGTCAGCACACCGATATCCTGCGGACTGGCGCTGACGCTGAGGTTATTGCGCCGCGCAAAGCGGATCAGGTTACGATAGCTCTGCATCATCGCATCGAGCAGTTCGTTGTGCGCTTCGCGTACCTGGTCAATTTTCCAGTTAGCGCGGTTATCCAGCATGGTCAGGCGGGCATCATCCCAGCCCCACTCTGTCACTAATTGACTTAATACTTCACGACGCCAGCCCACGCAGGCACGTTCACGGCTCAGTTTCTCACAGACTTTTAAGTAGAAACATCGACGCACTAAATCCAGACGCGTCGGGTCTTCGATCGCCGTGAGGTATTCGGTCACGCGCTCCAGCATCATGCAGTATGGGTCGAGACCAAAAGAGACAATCTCGCCGTCGTGCAGGCGCTGTTTAATGTCTTTCGCCAACAGGCGTGGATTGGGGTATTCCCAGGAATACGCTTCCAGCAGCAGCGTTTTCAGCACCGCTTTGTACGGGGAGTCGATACTCTTGTACAGCTGCCAGAGGCTGGCGCCAAAATACTCTTCGGCAGAGAGCGAACTGAGCCCGCCGAGATCCAGCCATTCATTTGGCGTTAGCACCCCTTGTGCGTAGAGCGTCATGACGTAATCGTCGTAGTGCTCTTCTTCGTCTCCCGGCACCATATTCCACAGAATACGTTTACCCGCGAGGCGCACAGCGGTGCGATAGAATTCATCCAGCAACAGGATATGCTGCGTCGAGCCACAGTCTTCACCCCCCAGACTGCCGCTTTCATTGTGACGGAAACGGTTTTCATCAATCAGGAAGAAACTGACTTCCACGCCCAGCGAAGCGGCCCAACTTTCCAGCAGGCTGCATTTACGTTGCAGCAACTGCCGCTCTTCGCTATCCAGCCAGGATTGATGGCAGACCCAGATATCAAGGTCAGACGAACAGCTTTGCCCTACCGAAGAGGTACTGCCCATCGAGTAAACGCCAGTGATCGGCAGTTCGCCCTTCGGCGGGTCCTGCGGCGACATGCCGCGGTACAGTTCCAGCTCGTTCAGGTAGTGGCGTTGGGTTTCATCAGGCGTGTAAAGGCATATGCCTTTGGGAACGTTACCATCGAGGTAACCCGGCATCAGCGGATGGTGGTAGTGCAATAATGTCGGCAGCAGACTGTATACCTGCTGGAAAGCAGGTCCCATGGCAGCAAGCGCGCGATCCACACGCAGTTGATTTATGGCATCCAGTCTCTGTTTCAGAGTCTCAATATAGAGGTACAAGACGTATCGCCTGATGTTGCATCCATCATGGTGTCGATAGCGGCGGCGCAAACGCTCACCACCCTCGCTCATCAATCCGGATAAACCGTATGTCAAAAATAACCGTTACCTTTTTCCCCTGCACTTTTATTAGTTACAGATGAAAAAATGGTCTAAAACGTGATCAATTTAACACCTTGCTCATTGACCGTAAAGAAAGATGCGCTACATACAAGTGTAGCACCGTTCGTTACGTGTAAATTCCTTCATACGGTCGGGAGGTTTCTCGTCATTAATCACTGCCAGTGATGATGCAGCGCCTTTTCCTCTCACTTACGTTTGAGCGTAACGCTGACATCCCTTTGATAAGGATGTTAGGATGGTCAATGATTGATAATGACGGTAACAAGCATGTTAGACAATGTTTTGAGAATTGCCACACGCCAAAGCCCCCTTGCGCTCTGGCAGGCACATTATGTCAAAGACGCCTTAATGGCAAACCACCCCGGTCTGATCGTGGAACTGGTTCCTATGGTAACCCGTGGCGACGTGATTCTGGATACCCCGCTGGCGAAGGTCGGGGGGAAAGGGTTGTTTGTTAAAGAGCTGGAAGTCGCACTGCTGGAAAAACGCGCAGACATCGCCGTGCATTCCATGAAGGATGTGCCGGTCGAATTTCCTGAGGGTCTTGGGCTGGTTACTATTTGCGAGCGTGAAGATCCGCGTGATGCTTTTGTCTCCAATAAGTACAACACGCTGGATGAGCTGCCAGCAGGTAGCATCGTTGGAACGTCCAGCTTACGTCGCCAGTGCCAATTGGCAAAACAGCGCCCGGATCTCATCATCCGCTCACTGCGCGGCAACGTAGGCACTCGCCTGAGCAAACTGGACAACGGCGACTACGACGCCATTATTTTGGCCGTCGCCGGATTAAAACGCTTAGGACTGGAGTCGCGAATCCGCGCAGCACTGGCACCAGAAGTGTCTCTGCCTGCGGTCGGACAAGGCGCGGTGGGGATCGAATGTCGACTCGACGATCAGCGCACTCAGGCACTGTTAGCGCCACTCAACCATGAAGAAACAGCCCTGCGCGTAAAAGCAGAACGTGCCATGAACACCCGCCTGGAAGGGGGATGTCAGGTGCCTATCGGCAGTTATGCCGAACTCATCAACGGTGAGATTTGGCTGCGGGCGCTGGTTGGCGCGCCTGACGGTTCACAGATGGTATGTGGAGAACGTCGTGGCGCCGCGCAGGATGCTGAACAAATGGGCATATCTCTGGCAGAAGAGCTGCTGGAAAACGGTGCTCGCGCCATTCTGGCTGAAGTTTATAACGGAGATGCCCCCGCATGAGTATTCTGGTCACCCGCCCATCTCCCGCTGGGGAAGAGTTAGTGAGCCATCTGCGCACACTGGGGCAGGTGGCCTGGAGTTTTCCGCTCATCGAGTTTTCACCTGGTCGGGAACTGGCAACACTTGCTTCCCGACTGTCGGCGCTGGCGGAGAACGATCTGGTCTTCGCCCTCTCGCAGCACGCCGTTACCTTTGCAGATGCCGAGCTTCAGCAGCAAGAGAAAAGCTGGCCATCCCTTCCGCGATATTTTGCCATTGGCCGTACAACGGCGCTGGCGCTGCATACTGTCAGCGGCTTCAATATTCACTACCCTCTGGATCGGGAAATTAGCGAAGTCTTGCTACAATTACCTGAATTACAAAATATTGCGGGAAAACGCGCGCTTATATTACGCGGCAACGGTGGCCGTGAGCTGATAGGTGAAACCCTGACGGCACGCGGAGCCGATGTCGATTTTTGTGAATGTTATCAACGCAGTGCAAAATATTACGATGGTGCAGAAGAAGCGATGCGCTGGCAATCCCGTGGCGTAACCACGGTGGTCGTCACTAGCGGAGAGATGCTACAACAGCTCTGGACGCTTATTCCACAGTGGTATCGTGAGCACTGGTTACTACGCTGTCGGCTGCTGGTCGTCAGTGAGCGTCTGGCGCACCTCGCCCGGGAACTGGGCTGGCAAGATATTAAGGTCGCTGATAACGCCGACAACGATGCGCTACTACGCGCATTACAATAACTCTCATAATGGGATGCCATAATGACGGAACAAGAAAAATCCTCCGCCGTGGTTGAAGAGACCAGGGAGGCCGTGGAAACCACGTCACAGCCAGTTAATACTGAAAAAAAGAGTAAAAACAGCACGGCGCTGATTCTGAGCGCTGTGGCGATTGCTATTGCACTGGCAGCAGGCGTTGGGCTGTACGGCTGGGGAAAACAACAGGCAACAACACAAACGGCAACCAGCGATGCGCTGGCGAACCAACTGACGGCACTGCAAAAAGCGCAGGAAAGCCAAAAAGCTGAGCTGGAAGGTATTATTAAGCAGCAGGCAACACAGCTGGATGAAGCCAATCGCCAGCAGACTGCGCTGGCCAAACAGCTTGATGAGGTTCAGCAAAAAATCGCCACTATCTCCGGAAGCGATGCCAAAACCTGGCTGCTGGCGCAGGCCGATTTTCTGGTGAAACTGGCGGGGCGTAAATTATGGAGCGATCAGGACGTGACCACCGCCGCAGCGTTGCTGAAAAGCGCCGATGCCAGCCTGGCTGACATGAATGACCCCAGTTTAATTGCCGCTCGTCGCGCGATTACCGACGATATCGCCAGCCTCTCTGCGGTAACTCAGGTCGACTATGACGGCATTATCCTCAAGGTAAACCAGCTCGCTAACCAAATTGATAACCTGCGTCTGGCTGATAACGATACCGATGATTCACCGATGGATTCTGACAGCAGCGAGCTTTCCAGCTCCATTAGCGAATGGCGCGTCAATCTGCAAAAAAGCTGGCAGAACTTTATGGACAGTTTTATCACCATTCGCCGTCGTGATGAAACCGCCGTCCCGCTACTGGCACCAAACCAGGATGTTTACTTACGTGAGAACATCCGTTCACGCCTGCTAGTGGCGGCGCAAGCCGTACCTCGCCATCAGGAAGAAACATACCGCCAGGCGCTGGAAAATGTCTCCACGTGGGTTCGCGCCTATTACGATACTGACGATGCGGCGACAAAAGCGTTCCTTGAAGAGGTCGATCAACTGAGCCAGCAAAGCATCAGCATGGACGTACCGGAAACGCTGCAGAGCCAGGTTATTCTTGAGAAGCTAATGCAGACTCGTGTGCGTAATTTGCTGGCCCAGCCGTCCACATCTCCGGCTGAAGCCGCACCTGCACCAGTACCTCAGGCAGACGTACCGGCAACCGCGCCGCAGGGAGAATAATGATGCTAAAAGTATTATTGCTCTTTGTGCTGTTGATTGCCGGGATCGTCGTTGGTCCGATGATTGCTGGTCATCAGGGCTATGTTCTGATCCAGACGGATAACTACAACATCGAAACCAGCGTGACGGGTCTGGTGATCATTCTGATCGTCGCGATGGTCATTCTTTTTGCGATTGAGTGGCTGCTGCGCCGTATATTCCGTACTGGTGCGCATACCCGCGGCTGGTTCGTGGGGCGTAAACGCCGTCGTGCGCGTAAGCAGACCGAGCAGGCGCTGCTTAAACTGGCAGAAGGCGACTATCAGCAGGTTGAAAAGCTGATGTCAAAAAATGCCGATCACGCAGAACAGCCGGTGGTGAATTACCTGTTGGCGGCAGAAGCGGCTCAGCAGCGTGGTGATGAAGCCCGAGCTAATCAACACCTTGAACGCGCAGCCGAACTCGCCGGAAATGATACGATCCCGGTCGAAATCGCCCGTGTTCGCCTGCAACTGGCGCGTAATGAAAACCATGCCGCACGCCACAGCGTAGACAAACTGCTGGAAGTGACGCCACGTCATCCGGAAGTCTTGCGCCTGGCTGAACAGGCTTATATTCGCACCGGTGCGTGGAGTTCTTTGCTGGATATCATTCCATCAATGGCGAAAGCGCATGTTGGTGATGAAGAACACCGTGTGATGCTGGAACAGCAGGCATGGGTGGGTCTGATGGATCAGGTTCGCGCCGATCAGGGCAGCGAGGGGTTACGCGCATGGTGGAAAAACCAGAGCCGTAAGACTCGTCATCAGGTTGCCCTGCAGGTGGCGATGGCAGAACATCTGATTGAGTGTGACGATCACGATACGGCACAGCAAATCATCATCGATGGTCTGAAACGTCAGTATGACGACCGCCTGGTGCTGCCGATCCCACGTCTGAAAACCAACAACCCGGAACAGATAGAAAAAGTACTGCGCCAGCAAATTAAAGTGGTGGGCGACCGCCCACTGCTGTGGAGTACGCTTGGTCAGTCATTGATGAAGCACGGTGAATGGCAGGAAGCTACGCTCGCCTTCCGTGCCGCGCTTAAACAACGCCCGGATGCATACGACTACGCCTGGCTTGCCGACGCACTGGACAGGCTGCATCAGCCAGAAGAGGCGGCAACAATGCGGCGTGATGGCCTGATGTTGACCTTGCAGAACAACAACCCTCCGCAGTAACTCCCTCTTGCCCGGTGGCGTTTTGCTTACCGGGCCCACTCCCTATGTGCAAATCATTCATGAAGCAGCTTGAAGGATGGCGTGTATATGCATAAAAAAACGCCCGCTCGGTAAGGAGCAGGCGTTAAACAGGTCTGTATGACAACATAAATGGGTGCTTCACTCAACGTTATGTCCATGGTGTTTGATGAAGCTAAAGCGACATCTGTCAGTGGACGATAAGCACCGTAAACGGCTCTGCATCATTCCTGAGTTTATGAGGCCTGATGGCGAACATAAGAGATGGAATGAGCATCTACACGCATATTATTACACAGCGTATGCGGTGATTGCACTGTAAAAACCAGGGATTGCGGCTTTTTAGGACTTCATGACATTTGGGGGAGAAGAGGGACAAAAGTGAAGAACAGAAAACAAAAAACCCCGCCGAAGCGGGGTTCAAAATTGGTCGGCGAGAGAGGATTCGAACCTCCGACCCACTGGTCCCAAACCAGTTGCGCTACCAAGCTGCGCTACTCGCCGTTTTACTGCTTTTTGAATTTTTAGTTCAATTCTTTAAGTCGTGGTGCGAGGGGGGGGACTCGAACCCCCACATCCTAAGGACACTAACACCTGAAGCTAGCGCGTCTACCAATTCCGCCACCTTCGCATTTCACAACTTTAAATTAATGGGGTGGCTAATGGGATTCGAACCCACGACAACTGGAATCACAATCCAGGGCTCTACCAACTGAGCTATAGCCACCACTGCAAATCTTTTACGCGGTATTAAAACCACCGCAGCTCCGGCACCTTACTAAATGGTGCGCCCGACAGGATTCGAACCTGAGACCTCTGCCTCCGGAGGGCAGCGCTCTATCCAGCTGAGCTACGGGCGCTTAGCGCCGTTGCGGGGCTGGATATTACGGAGGTCTCGGTCTGCTGTCTAGTGCTTTTTTAAAATAAATTATCGTTTGGTCACGCTTTGTGCGTTTTGTCGCTTATTCCTGCAATTTTTGGGCTGTGCCATGACGATTCAGGCCAAAAACCTTATAAATGAGCGTCACCGCCAGTAAGAAGCCAATGCCAACAAACAGCGACATTCGGGTATCTTCATTAAAGTACATGCCAATTAATACGCAAATCAGGAACGCCATCGTCAAATAATTCGCCCACGGGAACAAAATCGAGCGGAAAGGATGACTGGCGATCGCCGCCTTATGGGCCTGACGGAAACGCAGCTGGCTTATCAGGATCACAAACCATGGCACCATCCCCGGCAGTACGCTGGCGCTATAAACATAAACGAATACGCGCTGCGGGTTGGGAATGATGTAGTTCAGGCACGAACCAATCAGCAGGATCGCGATAGAAATGGCCACACCGGCAACCGGTACGCCATGGTGAGAAACTTTTCCAACAGCGGCGGGTAGTTGGCGATTCTTTGCCAGCGCATAGAGCATGCGCCCGCAGCTGTACATCCCGCTGTTACAGCCAGACAGCGCCGCCGTCAGGACCACAAAGTTGATAATCCCAGCGGCTGCTGTGATACCAATCCTGGCAAAAGTGAGAACGAACGGGCTGCCGTTGCTGCCAATCTCATTCCACGGGAAGATAGTGACGATAACAAAAATCGCGCCCACGTAGAAAATCAGGATACGCCACAGGACCTTACCCACTGCGCTACGTAGTGTGACCTGTGGATTCTTCGCTTCACCAGCCGTGATGCCGATCAGCTCCACGCCCTGATAGGAAGCAACAACAATACACAATGCTGTCAGGAACCCTTTCCAGCCACCCGCGAAGAAGCCGCCATGCTCGGTCAAATTGCCAAAGCCGATCGCCTGACCACCGTTACCAAAGCCGAAGAAAATCACCCCTACGCCAATGACAATCATCACAATGATGGTGGTCACTTTAATCATGGCAAACCAGAATTCGATTTCACCATACAAGCGAACTGCTGCCAGGTTTGCCAGCGCCACCAGACCCACCGCAATCAACGCGGGTATCCATTGCGCCATTTCCGGGAACCAAAACTGCACGTAGACCCCAATGGCGGTAATCTCCGAGATCCCCACCGCCATCCACATAAACCAATATGACCATGCGGTAAGATAGCCAAAGAAGGGGCTCATATAACGGTGAGCGTAAACGGCGAATGAGCCGGTGACCGGCTCCAGGAACAACATCTCCCCCATGGAGCGCATGATGAAGAAGACGAACAGCCCAGCGACGATATACGCCAGCAGAACCGACGGTCCAGCCCATTTCAGGGTACTGGCAGCCCCCATAAACAGTCCGACGCCAATGGTGCCGCCAAGGGCAATTAATTCGATGTGACGAGCCTCCAGCCCACGCTGTAGCTCAGATTTATTCTCTGCCATAGATCCTCTTGTTGTGTTTGCATTGTTTCCGGTATTACCGGTTATCGTTATGGGTACATCGTTTTTTTGCCATAACAGGCCATTCAGCACCGACCACTTTACGGTTGGCGCCAAAAACACCACGGCACTGCAATGATTGTTGCGAATGGTTTCTTAAAATCGCCTAAATGGCAATTAAAGCATTCAAAAAATGAATAGATTGTGCGAGAAAGCAGCGATTATGTTGTGAATAAGTAGCACGTTTAGCATAACGCGCTACTGAACAACGCAGAGGTGATGTCAGAGATTGCCGGTATAGTGCCAGCGGAGATAACGTAATAAACGAAGTTGGCGGGTGATACGACTCGGTTGCAGCAGCAAGCGATACAGCCACTCCAATCCCAGGCTCTGCCAGAATTTGGGCGCGCGCTTTACGTGCCCGGTAAACACATCGTAGGTGCCGCCCACGCCCATATACAGCGCATGCGGATGGACCTGGCGACAATCGCGCATAAAAATTTCTTGTTTCGGCGAACCCATCGCCACGGTAACAAGTTGCGCGCCGCTGGCATGAATACGCTCAAACAGCGCCTGACGCTGATCGGCGGTAAAATAGCCGTCCTGACTGCCAACAATATTGACGTGCCATTGTGCGCGCAGTTTTGCCTCTGTTTGTGTCAGAACATCAGGCTTACCGCCAACCAGGAATACGGGCGTTCCTTCCTTCCCGGCGCGTGCCATCAGCGCTTCCCAGAGATCGGCACCCGCCACACGTGATACCTGCGCCTGCGGGAATTTTTTACACACGGAACGCACCACGCTGATCCCATCCGCATATTTAAACTCAGCGGCTTCGATCAACGTCCGAACCTCTGGGTTATCCTCCGCTGTCAGCATTTTTTCAGCGTTAATTGCTACCAGCGTCCCCTGCCTGAGACGTCCCTCGGCAAACAGGTAATTCAGCGCATGTTGCATATCGCGCCAGCCAATCAGTTCTAATCCGCGCAGTGAATACAGCGGCGCAGTTGTGTTATCTGTCATTACGATCCTTCAACCTGTGTCCGGGGCACCGACTTTATTCGTTTATGGATGAGTCCCGCACTATCAAACAGCCAGTACAACAATTTTGCCACCAACAGACAGATACCGAAAATCACGAGGAAAAAGACAACTCGCGAGACAAACGAATCTAACCCTTCACGTGCCAAAACGATCATATTAAAAATGGCACCGAAACAGAAACTGTGCAAAATCGCCGACTTATAGCGATTAGTTTCCCGGTTGCCTAATTCATACAACCAGTCGAACCATTTAATAATTAGGCCAACCACAATCGCACCTAACGGTATAAACAAGGCACCTCCCATCACCACCAGCGAACCAATCAGCGTCGGGGAGATAGCCAGGCCCGAGTGGTTGTTCAGCACTTCCCAGGTAAAATAGTTTGCGGAATTGAGCACAATGCCAGGTCGGCCCGGCCACAGCCAGGACGGTATAAAGACGTAGAAATCACGGACGATCGGCGCCAGTCCCTGAAACTCAATATTGTGGTAATTTTGCAGCAATAGCGCCAAATTCTCCCACGGCGAGAAGGTATCGCGCGTCAGGTACAAGAACGTATAGAACGCCTCATCGCCGCTGACGTTCATCCCGTAGCGTTTCAGCGCCAGCCAGAACATCCCGACAATACCCAATACACCCGCCGCGGCCAGCATCCACAGCGAAATCCAGCCGCGAATAATGCCGATAAACAGGAAAATGGCAAACGCGATAATAATATTGGCGCGGGTTCCGCCAACAATCATGTACGTCAGCAAACCAAATGCAACGGTACTCACCAGGAAGAACAGCCACGCTTTGCTGTCCTGACGCAGGAAGTAGACCACCAGCATCGCCGGAATGAAGAAGTAGAAGAAGCGTTTCAGAGCCACCCCGGAGACTTCACTGGAGAAAATCTGGCTATAGGATTGCAGCCTGAATAGCAGGAAACCGTTGTGCATAAAGAAAATGCCCACGCTCACCAGCGCAATCGCCATCAGGATAATCCAGGTCAAATGTGCTTCAACGCGATTGATGGTAAACAGCGGTTTGCGCGTTCTCTCCGGGCTCCGTTTCCGCAGACGTGTTTTATAGGTCACATAGTACACTGCGTAGAAACAGGCAGCGGACAGCAACGCCTGCAGCAGAATTTCCGGCGGGGCCACCGCCACATCAAAGCGAAAGACCAGCACGCTGGTCAACGGAAAACCAAAGAAAAACGTCAATAAAAACAGCAATGAGAAGAAGACATTGAAGTTAAACCGCACGCGTCGGAATTCAAACCAGGTCAGCGTGGCGATAAACAAAGTCGAGAGCAGCCACACCACCAGCAGACCGCTGAATTGCATCAGACTCATACGGTTTCTCCTGAGGCAATGCGCAGCGCGTTATGCCACGGTTGCAGATAATTCGGGCTAAAGAAAGTAATTGCACTTTTATCAACCGATGCCAGCTGGCGCTGCGCCTCGCGTACAATGCCTTCATTGAGTACATCTGTCGTAAACAGAACCGGGATGTTTTGCTCTGCCATATCCTGCCAGAATGGGTTTTCACGATTGAGCACGCACGGGATCCCCGCCTGAATCAGCAGACACAATGTACCAATCCCCTGCTGACGGGCAAAAATAAAGTAACCCAGATCGCACTGACGCAGTAGCGCCAGATAGGCATCAAACTCCAGCTTTTCACTGAGAATTTGCAGGTTATCGGCGCTAAATAACGCCAGACCCGCCTGGCGCACGTCTTCAATATAGCCTGCATTATTTGCCGGGTAACCCATTGGCACAATCACGTTCACCGTATCACCAAACTGCTGATGAACAGCGCGTAGCGCGGCAATATGCTCATTACTGCGATCGCCAGAGTTCCCGACCAGGATCGTCATCTTGCCACTACGCTGACATTCACTGCTCATGTTATTGAGCGCGGGATCCATCCGCGTCGGGAAATAGAGCAATTCCCCGCGTACACGTGGATGCAGCTCAGCGAAATAACTCAGATCGCCTCGCGTGGCAAAGACACAACCCACGCGGTTTTGTGCCATTCGGCGAATCGGGTAAAACAGACGGAATTTCAGCCCACTGGAGACTTCATACAGATCGGCACCCCAAATATGCCAGTAAAACTGCTCAGGCTTAATCCCCCCGTTCAGCAATGCCAGCCACAGGCTGGTATTGAACTGCCCATGAAAGAAGAAACGCTGCTGGCGATCCGTCTTAGCTTTGGCGATAACGGCCTCTGCCAGCGCCTTCTTTCCGCCGTAGAAACTCAGTGATAATGCCGGGCAGCTCTCGCTAAATCCCGTATCCTGACCGGCAACCATAAACACGCGCGCGTGCTCGCTTGTTGCAGCCAACGCGTCGTTGAAGAACCGCAGCACGGTTTGGTTATGGTGAGGGATATCCGATCCCAGAACGTGAATCAGTACAGTCATACCCGCCTACGCCAGAGTAAAAACACGCCACAACAAAGAGAAAAATAGACGATGTACGTTGCCATATAGGCCTGTGCCGCGCCCAGAGCACCATGCACGGGGATCAACCAGTGAGCAAATGCCGTCAACAAAATGAACTGGCTAATTTCGGCCAGAATATAAAACCGCAGCGAGGCCTTCGCGATCACCAGATAGCCAAATACGTAGGCACCCACTTTCAGTACATCCCCCACCAGTTGCCAGGCAAACAAATCACGCATGGCGGTGAATTTAGCGGAGAAAAGCAGCCAGATAGCAAAATCACGTAACAGCCAGACGGTAAAACTCGCGGCGGCAACTGCCGGCAATACAAATTTCAGCGATTTGATAACTTCATGCGTGATGTCGCGCTTTTCAGTCAGGCGAGACAGTGTTGGCAGCAGATACACACTGAATGAAGCGGTAATAAATTGCAGGTACGCATCAGAGATACTGCTCACCCCCTGCCAAATCCCCACGTCATCCCAGCTGTATTGCGCCGCCAATAGGTTTCGCATCATCACATACGCCACTGGCAGCGTCACAGAGGTAATGAGCGCCATCAACGTAAACTTGCTGAGTTTCCCTGCCAGCCCGTTATCCCAGGAAGGTTTCAGGTATTGCACAGGGAGGGCTCCACGCTTGATCAGCATAAGCATGGCGGGCACCACCACCAGCGCTGGCACCAGCGCCAGCCCCAGCAAAGCACCTTCGTATCCGCCCAACCGATAGCAACCGTAGTAGGCCACGACGCCGACCAGGCTGCCAATAATCAGCGATAGCGCATTACCTGCGGCATCACGGAATCCTTTCATCAACGCCAGCAACAGGTTTGCCCAGGCAATCCCCATCTGTACCAACGCAACCAGGCGTACCAGCCCCTGAAAATGCGTATGACCAAACAATCCCTGACTGATAGGCGCTGCTGCCAGCAAAAAAATCGCCGCCATCAGCGTAGAGAATCCCAACACCATAGCGGATGATGTCCCCACCACCTTACGCAACCGCGCCGGGTCATCATGGTGCTGCGCAACGTATTTCGTGACGCCGTTGAAAATCCCAGCGCCCGCCAACACGCCAAGCACGGTGACCATCTGACGGAAGTTTCCCGCCTGGCCCACACCCGCAGGGCCGAAAGAGACCGCCAGCAGTTTTACCACCAACAAGCCCGCACCAATTTTTACCAGCGTACTGGTAGCCGTCCACAAGGACGCTTTAGCCAGCGACATATCAGGAGAAGTAGTTGAGTAAGGTCGTAATCACTGTGCGCTGGTTAACCGGCGACAGGTTGTAAAACAGCGGCAGACGCAACAGGCGTTCACTCTCTTTGGTGGTGTAACGATCGACTCCGGAAAACACGCCAAATTTATCGCCAGCCGGACAATCATGCAGCGGAATATAATGGAATACCGCCATAATTTCGGCTTCTTTCAGGAAGTTAATCAACGCCGTGCGATCGTCAATATCACGCAGCTTGATATAAAACATATGGGCGTTCTGCGCACAACCTTCCGGGATGACGGGTAAATCAATACGCCCGGCACGCGCCAGCGGTTCGAGGGCATCATAATAATTCTGCCACAGCACCAGACGCTGATGATTAATACGCTCTGCCGCTTCCAGTTGCGCCCACAGATAGGCCGCCTGGAGATCGGACATCAAATAACTGGAGCCAATATCACGCCAGGTATATTTATCAACCTGACCGCGGAAAAATTGACTGCGATTCGTCCCCTTTTCACGGATGATTTCTGCACGTTCAACTAATTTACGGTCGTTGATCAGCGTCGCCCCGCCCTCACCGCCTGCGGTATAGTTTTTGGTTTCATGGAAGCTAAAGCAGCCGATGTGACCAATGGTCCCCAGCGCACGACCTTTGTAAGTCGACATGACGCCCTGAGCAGCATCTTCCACCACGAACAGGTTGTACTGTGACGCCAACGCCATAATGGTATCCATTTCACAGGCAACCCCGGCGTAGTGCACCGGCACAATAGCACGGGTTTTCTCGGTAATCGCCGCTTCAATCAGCGTTTCATCAATGTTCATGGTATCCGGGTGGATATCGACAAAGACGATTTTTGCGCCACGCAGCACGAATGCGTTCGCGGTAGAAACGAATGTGTAACTGGGCATGATGACTTCATCGCCGGGCTGGATGTCCAGCAATAATGCCGCCATCTCCAGTGATGCGGTACAGGAAGGCGTCAGCAGTACTTTCTCACTGCCAAAATGCTGCTCCAGCCATTGCTGGCAACGGCGGGTAAAACCACCATCGCCACACAGCTTGCCGCTGCTCATCGCTGACTGCATGTATTCAAGCTCGGTTCCCACCACCGGCGGTGCGTTAAATGGAATCATTTTGTCACCTGTATAACCAGTACGCGGTGCTTTCCACATTTGCACCGCTCTGTATATAACGTTTAAGCGCGGCGGTGTTGCCCATCTGGGTCGCCACCCGCAATGTTGTTTTACCGCGAGCCTGTGCCCAGCAAAGCGCAGCTTGCATGAGTTCGGCACCCGCACCACGACCAGCCAGTAAGCCAATACGTGCATCAGTATCATTGACGTCACGTAGTGAGACATAACCGCGAATCCCACCTGTCTGTGTGCGAAAAATGAGGCACTGATGATCGAACGTGCCCAGCACAGCGTTTTCTATCCACTGTGCATAAAAACGCGCACTGGCCTCCACGGGATACCACGGTGCGCGGAAACGACTTTGGGCGAACGCCTCTCCTGCCAGTCGACGCAGTAGCGGGATATCCGCAGCTTGTGCCACCTGTGCACCGGGATTTTCACGGGCACACGCCACCGGCAGAACAAAGTCCATCTCACCTTCGACCAGTGAAAAGCCCAACTGCTGCAGGGCATCTAATTCATGAACATTAGCGGAAGGTATTTTTGCCTGCACCCGTTCCCAGCGCTGTAAAACTTCTGCTGTCAGGATCGGTGCGTGCGGGTCAAACCGTACGATGGCGCTATTCACGCCAAAGAACGTATTTTCCCAATCCAGAGGCTCAATACTGGCGCGGACGGGCACGGAGAAGCTCCAGCAAATATTGGCCGTAGCCTGTTTTAGCCAGAGAGCTGGCGGCACGTCTTACACCTTCATCATCCAGCCAACCATTGCGCCATGCTATCTCTTCCAGGCAGGCGATTTTAAAGCCCTGACGTTTCTCTACCGTCTGCACAAAAGTACTCGCTTCAATCAGACTGTCGTGCGTACCGGTATCCAGCCAGGCAAAGCCACGGCCAAGCAGCTCAACGGTCAGATTGCCATCGTCAAGGTACATCTGGTTAATGGAGGTAATTTCCAGTTCCCCACGCTCAGAAGGTTTCACGCGCTTTGCATATTCCACTACCTTACTGTCGTAGAAATAGAGTCCTGTCACCGCCCAGTTTGATTTTGGTTCTTTCGGCTTCTCTTCCAGCGAGACTGCCCGAAAATTGTCATCAAACTCCACCACACCGAAACGCTCAGGATCCATTACCTGATAGCCAAATACCGTCGCACCTGTCGTGCGGGCGGCGACATGGCGAAGTTTTGGACTAAATCCCTGACCAAAGAAGATATTGTCCCCAAGTACCAGACATGACGGTTCGCCGTTAAGGAACGTTTCACCAATAATGAACGCCTGTGCTAAACCATCCGGGCTGGGCTGCTCTGCATAGTGCAATGCAATACCGAACTCAGAGCCATCTCCCAGCAAACGCTGGAAATACCCTTTATCTTCCGGTGTGGTAATAATCAGGATCTCGCGAATTCCCGCCAGCATCAGTACCGATAGCGGGTAATAGATCATGGGCTTATCGTAAATAGGCAATAGCTGCTTCGATACGCCGCGCGTAATGGGGTACAGGCGAGTACCTGAGCCACCAGCCAGAATGATACCTTTCATATGATCCCTCCTCCGGGCGCCAAAACCAGGCTGTTAGCCCTTCAGGCCCAAACGCTCACCCTGGTAGCTGCCATCCTGCACGGGTTTCCACCAGGCCTCATTTGCCAGATACCATTGCACGGTTTTACGCATCCCACTTTCAAACGTTTCCTGCGGCACCCAGCCAAGTTCACGCGCAATTTTTGACGCATCAATGGCATAGCGCAAATCATGGCCTGGGCGATCTTCAACATAGGTGATCAGTTCACGATACCGCATAACACCTTTTGGTTTTTGCGGCGCCAGTTCTTCCAACAAGCTGCAAATCGTTTCGACCACGTCCAGGTTTTTACGCTCGTTATGACCACCAATATTATAGGTCTCGCCAACCGCACCTGTTGTCGCGACGCAATAGAGCGCCCGGGCATGATCTTCCACATACAGCCAGTCACGAATCTGCTGTCCGTTGCCGTACACCGGCAGAGGTTTTCCCGCCAGTGCATTGAGTATCATCAGCGGGATCAGTTTTTCCGGGAAATGGTAGGGCCCATAATTGTTGGAGCAGTTAGTCATTAACGTTGGCAGCCCGTAGGTGCGCAACCAGGCTCGTACCAGATGATCGCTGCTGGCCTTTGACGCTGAATAAGGACTACTCGGTGCATACGGCGTCGTTTCGGTAAAGAAATCATCCGTAGAATGCAGATCGCCGTACACTTCGTCGGTTGATATATGGTGGAAACGAAACGCCTGCTTTTTATCATCGGTTAACACATTCCAGTATGCGCGAGCGGCTTCCAGCAACGTGTAGGTCCCGACAATATTGGTTTCAATAAATGCGGCGGGACCATCAATAGAACGATCGACATGACTTTCTGCCGCCAGGTGCATCACGCAATCCGGCTGATACTGTTGAAACACGTTGTCGAGCGCCAGGCGATCGCAGATATCCACGTGTTCAAAGGCAAAACGGGCATTCTGTGCAACCGGCGCCAGCGACATCAGGTTTCCGGCATAGGTTAACTTATCAACCACTACCACGGCATCCCGAGTCTCATTAATGATGTGACGCACAACCGCTGAGCCAATAAATCCTGCACCACCGGTAACCAGAATTCGTTTCATTAGCGCCAGACTCCTTTGGTATCAACCACGTATTGCTGGTGCACCGCATCGCCTTTAATCGCTTTAAATTCATTATGGTCAACCAGCATCACCAGCACATCGGCACTTGCCAATGCAGCATCCAGTTTCGCCAGTTGACACAGGCCATCCAGTTTTTTCGGCAACTGATGGATATTCGGTTCAACCACCAACGTCTCGCCGCTGTGCCAGCGTGCGATACTTTGCGCCACCCCCATTGCCGGGCTTTCACGTAAATCATCAATATTCGGTTTGAACGCCAGACCAAAACAGGCAATTTTTACGTCGCTGGCACGTTTATTAGTCTCCGTCAAACAATCCGCTACCGCGGCTTTTACCCGATCGACAACCCAATGAGGCTTACTGTCATTTACCTCACGTGCTGTGCGGATCAATCTCGCCTGCTGTGGGTTCTGCGCCACAATAAACCACGGGTCGACTGCGATACAGTGTCCGCCAACGCCAGGTCCAGGCTGCAAAATATTAACCCGCGGGTGACGGTTCGCCAGACGGATCAGTTCCCAGACGTTAATCCCCTGATCGGCGCAAATCAGCGACAGTTCATTAGCAAAGGCGATATTGACATCGCGGAAGCTGTTTTCGGTCAACTTGCACATTTCTGCGGTGCGGGCATTAGTCACCACGCATTCACCTTCGAGGAAGATGTTGTACAGTTCACTGGCGCGCATAGAGCAAACGGGGGTCATTCCGCCAATCACACGGTCATTTTTAATCAGTTCAACCATCACCTGCCCTGGCAGCACGCGCTCCGGACAATAAGCAATATTTACGTCAGCCTGTTCCCCCGTCTGCTGCGGGAAAGTCAGATCAGGGCGCATTTCTGCAAGCCATGCTGCCATCTGTTCCGTTGCCCCGACGGGTGACGTCGATTCAAGGATCACCAACGCCCCTTTTTTCAGCACCGGCGCAAGCGACTTCGCTGCGGCTTCAACATAGACCATATCGGGTTCATGCTCCCCCTTGAAGGGGGTCGGCACAGCAATCAGATAAGCGTCTGCTTCAACAGGTGTTGTAACCGCACGCAGAAAGCCATTTTCGACTGCTGTTTTCACCACAGCACCCAAATCAGGTTCAACGATGTGGATTTCACCGCGGTTAATGGTACCCACCGCATGTTGATTTACATCTACGCCAATAACATGTTTTTGACGGGAAGCAAAAGCGGCCGCCGTCGGCAGTCCGATATAACCCAGCCCAATGACAGAAATGGTCGTAAAACTCATAGCGATATCCGATTATTTTTTAACGCGTGTAAAATGCGGCCACACGCCTGCCCATCACCATACGGATTATGGGCGCGGCTCATGGTCTGATATTCATTTTCGTCATGCAGCAAGCGCGTGACTTCTGCCACAATACGCTGAGGGTCAGTCCCAACCAGACGTACTGTGCCTGCGGTAATGGCTTCTGGCCGTTCCGTTGTTTCTCGCATCACCAACACCGGTTTGCCCAGAGAAGGGGCTTCCTCCTGAATCCCGCCGGAATCGGTAAGGATAAGCCAGGCATGATTCATCAGCCAGACGAATGGCAGATAGTCCTGTGGCTCAATCAGGATCACGTTTTCAACATGACCCAGGATTCGATTTACCGGCTCGCTAACGTTGGGGTTCAGGTGTACCGGATAGACAATCTGTACATTCTGATTAGCCGCGGCAATTTCCGCCAGTGCATGGCAGATTTGCTCAAAGCCGCGACCAAAGCTTTCCCGACGATGACCGGTCACCAGGATCATCTTCTTATCCGCATCCAGGAAAGGATAGCGCTCAGCCAGTTCAGCGCGCAGCGCTTCATTTCCGAGTACACGATCGCGAACCCAGATCAACGCATCAATAACCGTGTTCCCCGTAACAAAAATACGGCCATCCGGAATGGTTTCACGCAACAGGTTTTGGCGAGAATTTTCAGTTGGGGAAAAGTGATACATTGCCAGGCGTCCGGTCAGTGTACGGTTTGCCTCTTCCGGCCAGGGAGAATAGAGATCGCCAGTTCGCAACCCAGCCTCAACATGTCCCACCGGAATACGCTGATAAAACGCGGCCAGACTGGTCGCAAGGGTTGTTGTTGTGTCACCGTGGACTAGCACCACATCAGGTTTAAACTCAGCGAGGATTGGTTTTAATCCTTCCAGAATTCGGCAGGTAATTTCTGTCAGTCCCTGACCTGGCTGCATAATATTGAGATCGTAGTCAGGTACGATGGAAAAGAGGTGCAATACCTGATCGAGCATCTCCCGATGCTGTGCAGTGACGCAAACTTTCGCGTCGAAATCAGGATCTTTAGCCAGCGCATGAACCAGAGGAGCCATCTTAATGGCCTCCGGTCGCGTACCAAATACAGTCAGTACTTTCACATCGATTCTCTTCGGATTGGCAGTGAGAGCCCAGCCCCTCACTGCAACGGTATTGCTAAATCGAACGGCGACGGGTTAACGCGACACCAGCACCGATCAGAGCCCCAACGATGCCCCACATAATCATCAGGAAAGCACGACGTGGGCTATCACGTTTTACCGGTTCTTCCGGCGTCCGCAAATAACGATAGGTCTGAAAACGCGGATCCAGGGTCGGTCCTACGTTCAGCGTGTTCAGCATGGCTCTGTTTTGAAAATAGTCCATATCAAAATCTGGGCCAACAGATTGCAGGTTTTCGAGTCGCGCCTGCAACATAGGGCGTCCGAGTAAAAACAACTCAGAATCAGGCAACTCTTCAGCAGGGACATCGGTAGAAGTACGCGAAATATTATGCTGCTCAGCAATTTTGAGCGCTTGTTCAATGTTATGAACACGGCGAGAGAAAATCGATTTTGCTACCTCTTCCTGCCGTTTGACCTGCGCTTTCATTTGCACCGTCCGCGCAGCCCATGCGCCTTTCAGCTCATCGTTCAGATGACGTGCTGCTCGCTGGCTGGCAAAGGCCACGTACTGGCGCAGCAGATTGTTGGCATCAGGCGCCGTTTCCGCAATAAGCTTCACGCTGTCATTGGTGTTCCGCAACGCATCACCTGGCATAAACTGAATGTTATTGATCAGTTCATCCAGCAGCGCGGCATCGGCTTTACTGTTTCCGACCATACGCTGCTTGTAATAATCAGTCTGCTGCCAGAATTCACGACGCGTATCCCAAGAGGCAAGCTGCATGATAAATTCTTTATAGGCTTCATCCATCACCGACGGCTGGTCCGTTGATGCGAGGCTGGCCTTAATATCCAGGTTGCGCAGGAACTGTTGTTGAGAGTAATAGCCCCCCAACATATTCACCGTAGGCTTGTCTGAAATAGCCGTTGCGCTCCACTCCTGACGGGCGAAAAAAGTATAGGCGAGAGCAATAAGTGCAAATGCGAGCGCCATACCGACAATCCACACTTTCCCTGCCCATAAGGTACGAAACAACCCACGGATATCCAGTTCATTTTCAGCGCTCATGGCGTCTTCCCCCGGTAATGGTTGTGTCATCGCATCCTCAATTCACTTGGTTAAGTTTGGTTTGCCTTCACGAATTCTTCGCAGTCTGCGCTTCACTCGCTTGATAAATCTCGCCACTTTCCAGGCACGCTTGATACAGTATCCGTAGAGGCCAAATGCCATTAAAAACAGCACCAGCATGGCCCATTCCGGAACCAAACGGAAATATTCAGCCAGCACACCGATCGATGCCAGCACGGCCGCCGCCAGCGTAATCAGAACAAATGCCTGGCGGGAAGTAAACCCTGCCCGCATCACCAAATGATGAATGTGCTGGCGATCGGCTGAGAACGGGCTCATGCCCTTACGCAAACGGCGGTACATGATCGCCACCATATCCATTAACGGGATGGCGATAATCCACAGTGCGGTAACTGGGCTTATAGGATGTGTTTTGCCCTGCGTGGTTTCCAGCAGGATCCAGATGATGGTAAAACCAATCAGCGTACTGCCGGCATCACCCATGAAGACTTTATAACGGCGCCCAAGAACGCCCAGGTTCAGCAGAATATAAGGCAGAATGGCGGCGATCATCGCAAAACACCATACGGCCAGACTCGTCTGCCCATCGAACCACAGGATAAACCCCATCGCCGCAAATGAAACGCTGGACAGCCCACCTAACAGGCCGTCAATACCGTCCACCATATTGAAAGCATTAATTGCCGCCCAGACGGCAAACAGCGTCAGTAAATAGCCAAACGGACCAAGAATCATCTCCCAGGGGCCAAAAATATACCCAAGGCTAAGAAGATAGAGTTTGCCAACCGACATCATGATAATGCCGATCGCGGCCTGGATAGTTGCGCGGATTTTTACACTGATATCAAAACGATCGTCCAGCGCGCCAACCAAAACCAGCACGCCGGCACAGGCCAGATAGAGAGAAGCATGCGGGATGTAATAATCAGCAATCACAAACGTAAAGCAAATACCTGCGTAAGCCGAAATCCCCCCAACCAGCGGGATCAATCCTTGATGCCGTTTGCGAAAGTTGGGTTTATCCACTAAACCAATCTTTTTTGCGACCTTACGCGCAAAGAAAAGAAACAGTGTTGTGAATAAAAAAATACTGATGAGATCAGTGCTTACTGTCAGTAAATTCACAATGCATGCTCTCAGAGAAAATTAATAGCAGAAGTATAACCACGAAGACCTTTATTCAGAAGGGAAACCCGTCTCCATATCCGATGGTTCTGTATAATTATCAACCACAAGATACAAATTACGAATCTTTTTCAACCTGGCGGTATGTCATACCGTATTATTGTTATCGTGTCGTTAAGATTACAGGCATAAAAGCAAAACGCCACGTAAAAACGTGGCGTTTTCGGATGATGCCTGAATTATGAGCGCTTCATCATATCGAAGAAGTCATCATTGGTCTTCGTCATCGCCAGCTTGTTAATGAGGAACTCCATTGCATCAATTTCACCCATCGGATGGATGATTTTGCGCAGGATCCACATTTTCTGCAGCTCTTCCTGGGTGGTAAGCAGCTCTTCTTTACGGGTACCGGAACGATTGTAGTCGATAGCCGGGAAGACGCGTTTTTCAGCGATCTTACGAGAGAGGTGCAGTTCCATGTTGCCGGTACCTTTAAACTCTTCGTAGATAACTTCATCCATTTTAGAGCCGGTATCGATAAGCGCAGTCGCGATGATGGTCAGGCTGCCGCCCTCTTCCACGTTACGTGCCGCACCGAAGAAACGCTTCGGACGGTGCAGGGCGTTAGCGTCCACACCACCGGTCAGGACTTTACCGGAAGCCGGAACCACGGTGTTATAAGCACGCGCCAGACGCGTGATGGAGTCGAGCAGGATGATAACGTCTTTCTTGTGTTCAACCAGACGTTTCGCCTTCTCGATTACCATTTCCGCAACCTGAACGTGGCGAGATGCGGGTTCGTCAAAGGTAGAAGCCACAACTTCACCTTTAACCAGACGCTGCATCTCGGTCACTTCTTCCGGACGTTCGTCAATCAGCAACACCATCAGCACACAGTCCGGGTGGTTGTAGGCAATGCTCTGCGCAATGTTCTGCAGCAGCATGGTTTTACCCGCTTTCGGCGGTGCCACAATCAGACCACGTTGACCACGACCGATCGGCGATGCCAGATCCAGTACGCGCGCCGTTAAGTCCTCGGTAGAACCATTACCACGCTCCATACGCAGACGGGAGTTTGCGTGCAGCGGCGTTAAGTTTTCGAAGAGGATTTTGTTACGGGCGTTTTCCGGTTTGTCGTAGTTAACTTCGTTAACTTTCAACAGCGCAAAATAGCGTTCACCTTCTTTCGGCGGGCGAATCTTACCAGAAATGGTATCACCAGTGCGGAGGTTGAAACGGCGGATTTGGCTTGGAGAAACGTAGATGTCATCAGGACCGGCGAGGTAGGAACTGTCTGCAGAGCGGAGGAAACCAAATCCATCCTGCAATATCTCCAGCACACCGTCACCAAAGATATCTTCGCCACTCTTTGCGTGCTGCTTCAGGATGGCAAAAATAATGTCCTGCTTGCGCATACGAGCCAGGTTTTCAAGGCCCATATTTTCGCCGAGAGTGATCAGCTCAGAAACCGGCGTATTCTTTAATTCGGTAAGATTCATAATGGTGTGAGTTCTTAAACTTGGGGTAAATCTCGAACTTAATGTTGTGAATGGTATGGCAGGGTCATCCATGCCTGTTTACGGCCATCGACTCATGTCTGTTCGCTGTCTGGTCACAGGAAAGTACGCAGAACTGAAACGACAAGACGGATTGAGTGACAAGGCCCTGAATCTGTCTACTTCTCGCACGAGAAACAACGGGAAGTATTGGATAAAGCTAGATTCAAACTTAATAAGGTATGTTTAATACGAAGTCAACACTAACTTAGCACGACTCAAGTCGGGCGTCCAGTCATCCGAATCATTTCGAAGTATGGCCGCCCGATCATGATACTTCCTTACGCTAAGTTAGCGTCGAGGAACTCTTTCAACTGACCTTTGGACAGCGCGCCGACTTTAGTCGCCGCAACTTCACCGTTTTTAAACAGCAGAAGGGTCGGGATACCACGAATACCATACTTCGGCGCGGTGCCTGGGTTTTGGTCAATGTTCAGTTTCGCAACCGTCAATTTGCCCTGATATTCGTCAGCGATTTCATCCAGAATCGGAGCGATCATTTTGCACGGACCGCACCACTCTGCCCAGAAATCAACGAGGATAGCTCCGTCCGCTTTGAGTACATCCGTGTCAAAACTGTCGTCAGTCAGGTGAATAATTTTATCGCTCATAATAACTCCACAGGAATAAGCCTGGTGTGTTGGTGTTTACACATCATCCTTCAAGCGCCTTTTTGTTGGCTGTGCGCTGCGTCCTGGTCACGTACTCAATACGCTTCTTTGGACCCATTCACTTGCCATCTCGACGCATCATGAATGAATTGTGTACAGTATTAACCAACTAAAGGTTGACTTTATTTCACCGGATACGCTTTCGTAAAGCAATAGTAAGCTGATATTCTACCACACTATGAGCAAAACACATTTAACAGAACAGAAGTTTTCCGACTTCGCCCTGCACCCAAAGGTGATAGAAGCCCTTGAAAATAAAGGGTTTCATAACTGCACGCCCATTCAGGCCCTCGCGCTGCCGCTAACGCTGGCAGGTCGTGATGTTGCAGGGCAGGCGCAAACCGGTACCGGAAAAACGATGGCGTTCCTGACGTCAACGTTTCATTATCTTCTCTCTCATCCCGCGATTGCCGATCGCAAGGTGAACCAACCGCGTGCGTTAATTATGGCGCCAACGCGTGAGTTAGCCGTGCAGATCCACGCCGATGCCGAGCCGCTGGCACAGACCACCGGTCTGAAATTAGGCCTGGCTTATGGCGGTGATGGCTATGACAAACAGCTGAAAGTGCTGGAAAGCGGCGTCGATATTCTTATCGGCACTACTGGTCGTCTCATTGACTACGCAAAACAGAACCATATCAACCTGGGCGCGATTCAGGTCGTGGTACTGGATGAAGCCGATCGTATGTACGATCTCGGCTTTATTAAAGACATTCGTTGGCTGTTCCGCCGTATGCCGCCAACCACTCAACGCCTGAACATGCTGTTTTCTGCCACCCTCTCTTACCGCGTTCGCGAACTGGCGTTCGAACAGATGAATAACGCCGAGTACGTTGAAGTCGAACCGGAACAGAAGACAGGTCATCGTATTAAAGAAGAACTCTTCTATCCTTCCAACGAAGAGAAAATGCGTTTGCTGCAAACGCTGATTGAAGAAGAGTGGCCAGATCGCGCCATCGTCTTTGCGAACACTAAGCATCGTTGTGAAGATATCTGGGGCAGCCTTGCCGCTGACGGTCATCGCGTAGGCCTGCTTACCGGTGACGTGGCGCAGAAAAAACGTCTGCGTATCCTTGATGAGTTCACTCGTGGCGATCTGGACATTCTCGTTGCGACGGATGTCGCCGCGCGCGGTCTGCATATCCCAGCCGTAACGCACGTATTTAACTATGACCTGCCGGATGACTGTGAAGATTACGTCCACCGTATCGGTCGTACCGGTCGTGCTGGCGCGAGCGGTCACTCGATCAGCCTGGCCTGTGAAGAATACGCGCTGAATTTACCCGCTATCGAGACCTATATTGGCCACTCGATTCCGGTTAGTAAGTACAACCCAGATGCGCTGATGACCGATCTGCCGAAGCCGTTACGCTTAACGCGCCCACGCACTGGCAATGGCCCGCGTCGCACCGGTGGTGCTCCGCGTAATCGTCGTCGTTCAGGTTAAGAAAAGTTATGCCATACACAAAATCATTCAGCCTGCATCAAGGCGGCAAGAAAACGAATCCCGATGAGCTTACTTTAGTAAGTGATTCGGGTGAGAGAACGCAGCCAACACAGATACAGGCTGAAGGATGAAGTGTATGAATTCTACTTCGCTGTATGCGGCAATTGATCTCGGCTCGAATAGTTTTCATATGCTGGTCGTACGCGAGGTGGCGGGAAGCATCCAGACGCTCACGCGTATCAAACGCAAGGTGCGTCTGGCTGCCGGCCTGAACAACGACAACGCTCTCTCCGCTGAAGCCATGGAACGCGGCTGGCAATGCCTGCGCCTGTTTGCTGAACGCCTGCAGGATATCCCGCAACCGCAAATCCGCGTGGTCGCCACGGCAACATTGCGCATCGCGGTAAACGCCGATGTCTTTATCGCCAAAGCGCAAGAGATCCTCGGCTGCCCTGTCCAGGTCATCAGTGGTGAAGAAGAAGCGCGTCTGATTTATCAGGGTGTTGCCCATACGACCGGCGGAGCCGATCAACGCCTGGTCGTTGATATTGGCGGCGCCAGTACCGAGCTGGTTACCGGCTCCGGCGCACAAACCACCTCCTTGTTTAGTCTGTCAATGGGCTGCGTTACCTGGCTCGAACGGTACTTCACCGATCGTAATCTGGCACAGGAAAACTTTGACGAAGCCGAGAAAGCGGCTCGTGAAGTTCTGCGCCCCGTCGCCGATAAACTGCGTTTTCATGGCTGGAAAGTTTGCGTCGGTGCCTCCGGTACCGTCCAGGCGTTGCAGGAAATCATGATGGCGCAGGGTATGGACGAGCGCATTACGCTAGCCAAACTTCAGCAGCTTAAGCAGCGCGCTATTCACTGCGGTCGTCTGGAAGAGCTGGAAATAGAAGGATTAACGCTGGAACGTGCGCTGGTTTTCCCCAGCGGATTGGCCATTCTGCTCGCCATTTTCACCGAACTGAACATTCAGTGCATGACCCTGGCCGGCGGCGCACTGCGTGAAGGTCTGGTCTACGGTATGCTGCACCTGCCAGTCGATCAGGATATTCGCAGCCGTACGCTACGTAATATTCAGCGTCGGTTTATGGTTGACACCGATCAGGCGAACCGCGTCGCACAGTTGGCTGTACATTTATTCGATCAGGTGAAAGATGAGTGGCATCTTGAGGCCATTAGCCGTGAACTGCTGCAAAGTGCCTGTCAGCTGCATGAAATAGGGCTGAGCGTGGAATATAAGCAGGCACCGCTGCATGCCGCCTGGCTGGTGCGTAATCTCGATCTTCCGGGTTTTACCCCCGCGCAAAAAAAACTGTTAGCCACGCTGCTATTAAATCAGACCAACCCAGTCGATCTCTCTTCGCTGCACCAGCAAAACGCCGTGCCGCCGCGTATCGCTGAGCACCTTTGCCGTTTACTACGTCTGGCGATCATCTTCGCCGCACGCCGTCGTGACGATTTAGTACCGCGCATCATCCTGCAAGCTCAGGATGAAAATCTGACGCTAACGTTGCCGGAAGGCTGGCTGGAACATCATCCATTAGGTAACGAGTTGATCGATCAGGAAATCCAGTGGCAAAGCTATGTCCACTGGCCGCTGGAAGTGCGTTAGATGCTGGCTGCCGGATGGCGCTCACGCTTATCCGGCCTACCAAATAAATATTACTTCTCTTTGGCTTTCGCCATCATAGCCCGGATATTCGCAATGCTGGCCTGCCCCTTTTGCATCCGCTCCTCAGCGCTCACCACTTTACGCTCCTGTTCCCAGATTACATCATCCTGTGGCAGTTCAAGCAGGAAGCGGCTCGGCTCCGGGCGCACCAGCTCCCCGTACTGACGGCGCTCCTTGCACAACGTGAAGATAAGCTCTTTCTGTGCACGGGTAATGCCGACATAGGCCAGACGACGCTCTTCATCAATGTTGTCTTCATCAATGCTGCTCTGATGAGGTAAGAAGCCCTCTTCCATTCCCACCATAAACACATACGGGAACTCCAGCCCTTTTGAGGCATGTAACGTCATCAACTGCACCTGGTCCAGCTCTTCTTCGCTTTCTCCGCGCTCCATCATGTCGCGCAGGGTAAAACGGGTAACAACCTGAGTCAGGGTCATCGGCTCTTCCAGCTCACTGCCTTCCAGCATCTCCGTCATCCAACTGAACAACGTGTTGACGTTTTTCATACGCATCTCTGCCGCTTTCGGGCTCGGCGAGGTTTCATACAGCCAGGATTCGTAATCAATGCCGTGGATCAAATCGCGTACGGCGGCAACCGGCTCACGCTCCGCCAGGCGTTGGATTTCCCCCAGCCAGTGCGTAAAGCGGGTTAGAGAATCATAACCGCGGCCGGTCAGCGTCTGGCTAAGCCCCATATCAAAACTGGCGGTAAACAGGCTTTTATTCCGCGTCATGGCCCACTCACCCAACTTTTGCAGGGTCGCCGGACCGATCTCACGCTTCGGTGTATTAACAATACGCAGAAACGCGCTGTCGTCATCCGGGTTGCTCAGCACACGCAGGTAGGCCAGCAGATCTTTGATTTCCGGACGCGAGAAAAACGATGTCCCCCCGGAAATTTTGTACGGGATGCGGTTCTGCATCAGGAATTTTTCGAACACCCGTGACTGGTGGTTGCCGCGATACAGGATCGCATAGTCCTTATACTGCGTCTTATTCACAAAGTGATGAGCAATCAACTCCCCGGTCACACGTTCCGCTTCATGCTCTTCGTTGTTGGCGCTCAGTACTTTCAACTCAGGTCCGTAGCCCAGCTCAGAGAACAACCGCTTTTCAAATACGTGCGGATTGTTAGCAATGAGAATATTTGCGGCCTTCAGGATACGTCCGGAAGAACGATAGTTCTGCTCCAGCTTAACCACCTGCAGCGCCGGAAAATCTTTGCTCAACAGCACCAGGTTTTGCGGACGCGCACCACGCCACGAGTAAATCGACTGATCGTCATCACCCACAACGGTGAAGCGTGCACGGCTGCCCACCAATAACTTCACCAACTCGTACTGGCTGGTGTTGGTATCCTGATATTCATCCACCAGCAGGTAGCGAATCTTGTTTTGCCAGCGCTCACGTACCTCTTCATTGCGCTGCAACAGCAGCGTGGGGAGCAGGATCAGATCGTCAAAGTCGAGAACGTTACACGCCTTCATATGCGCGTCGTACAGACCATAGCAGTGAGCAAAAATACGATCGCGCTCGCCTTTCGCGCTGGCCGCCGCCTGTGCCGGGGTCATCAGATCGTTTTTCCAGTTGGAGATCGTCGAGATCAGCTGTTGAAGGATAAGTTTATCGTCCTCAATTAACCCTTCGGTCAGCTCTTTAAGCAGAGCCACCTGGTCGGTATCGTCAAACAGCGAGAAATTCGACTTCATCCCCAGCGCCGCATATTCGCGCTTGATGACGTCCAGCCCCAGAGTGTGGAAGGTGGAGATCATCAATCCACGCGCCTCTTTACGACCCAGCGTTTGCGCCACGCGCTCTTTCATCTCGCGCGCGGCCTTATTGGTAAAGGTCACAGCCGCAATATGGCGTGCCTGATAGCCACATTCACGGATCAGATGGGCGATTTTGTTAGTGATAACTCGCGTCTTACCGGAACCCGCGCCCGCCAACACCAGGCAAGGTCCGGTGACGAATTCGACGGCTTGTTGTTGTCCGGGGTTCAAACGCATAAAGGGTCACTCATGAAAGTCGGGAGGGGAGAATAACAGCGTGGTAGTATAGCCAGCCTTAACCACCCCACTCAAGGCACGATCATGGCAAAAACAGCAGCAGCAGTGCATATCCTTGTTAAAGAAGAGAAACTGGCACTGGATCTTCTGGAACAGATTAAAAACGGCGCCGACTTCGGTAAGCTGGCGAAAAAGCATTCCATCTGCCCATCAGGCAAACGCGGCGGTGATTTAGGCGAGTTCCGCCAGGGCCAGATGGTTCCGGCGTTCGATAAAGTCGTCTTCTCTTGCCCGGTGCTGGAGCCAACTGGCCCGCTGCACACACAGTTCGGTTACCACATCATTAAAGTGCTGTACCGTAACTAATAAAAAGCCCGGTGCGTTCAGGCGCCGGGCTTTTTTTCCGGATGGCGGCTACGCCTTATCCGGCCTACATCTGCTGTGCGTAGGTCGGGTAAGCGCAAGCGCCACTCGACATCCTATTTAGCCAGCAACTGCAATACGTTTCATATCCGTCATATAACCACGCAGTTTCTTACCAACCTGCTCGATAGCGTGGCCGCGAATAGCTTCGTTCACGTCGCGCAGTTGAGCATTATCTACCGCACCTTCGGCAATCGCTTTGCCCAGATCGCCGGTCTGCAGGGTAGTCATAAACTCTTTCAGCAGCGGTACGCATGCGTAAGAGAACAGGTAGTTACCGTATTCTGCGGTATCGGAGATAACCACGTTCATTTCGTACAGACGCTTACGGGCGATGGTGTTCGCAATCAGCGGCAGCTCGTGCAATGATTCGTAGTAAGCAGACTCTTCGATGATGCCGGAATCAACCATGGTTTCGAACGCCAGCTCAACGCCCGCTTTCACCATCGCAATCATCAGAACGCCTTTATCGAAGTACTCCTGTTCGCCGATTTTGCCTTCAAACTGCGGGGCGGTTTCGAACGCGGTTTTACCGGTCTCTTCACGCCAGGTCAGCAGTTTCTTATCGTCGTTGGCCCAGTCAGCCATCATGCCAGAAGAGAATTCACCGGAGATGATATCGTCCATGTGCTTCTGGAACAGCGGCGCCATAATCTCTTTCAGCTGTTCGGACAGCGCATAAGCGCGCAGTTTCGCCGGGTTAGACAGACGGTCCATCATCAGGGTGATGCCGCCCTGCTTCAGCGCTTCGGTGATAGTTTCCCAACCGAACTGAATCAGTTTTTCTGCATAAGCCGGGTCGGTACCTTCTTCCACCAGCTTGTCGAAGCACAGCAGAGAGCCCGCCTGCAGCATACCGCACAGGATAGTCTGCTCGCCCATCAGATCAGATTTCACTTCTGCCACGAAGGAGGATTCCAGTACGCCAGCGCGGTGACCGCCAGTTGCCGCAGCCCAGGCTTTAGCGATGGCCATGCCTTCGCCTTTTGGATCGTTTTCCGGGTGCACCGCGATCAGGGTTGGAACACCGAAACCACGTTTGTACTCTTCACGCACTTCGGTGCCCGGACACTTCGGCGCCACCATCACTACAGTAATGTCTTTACGGATCTGCTCGCCCACTTCGACGATGTTGAAGCCGTGGGAATAGCCCAGCGCCGCGCCGTCTTTCATCAGCGGCTGTACGGAACGCACCACGTCAGAGTGCTGTTTGTCTGGCGTCAGGTTAACCACCAGGTCAGCCTGCGGGATCAGCTCTTCATAGGTACCGACTTTGAAGCCGTTTTCGGTCGCTTTGCGCCAGGAAGCACGCTTCTCAGCGATCGCTTCTTTACGCAGGGCATAAGAGATATCCAGACCGGAGTCACGCATGTTCAGGCCCTGGTTCAGACCCTGCGCGCCACAGCCGACGATGACCACTTTTTTACCCTGAAGGTAGCTTGCGCCATCGGCGAATTCGTCGCGACCCATAAAGCGACATTTGCCCAGCTGTGCCAGCTGCTGGCGCAGGTTCAGTGTATTAAAGTAGTTAGCCATGGTGGTGTACTCCGTGATGTTGTGTTGTGGTGCTTATTATTCGGTTCGCGTTTCAGCGGGATTAGACTCACATTACAACAGGAAATTTATTGCGGAAATTGATATATTCACAACGTCACATTGCAATTTATGCAACGTAGAAACCCGGAGGCTCGTCTGTGGATTTACGCGATCTGAAAATGTTCCTGCATCTGGCGGAAAGCCGCCATTTTGGCCGCAGCGCACGGGCGATGCACGTCAGCCCGTCCACGCTTTCCCGGCAAATTCAGCGTCTCGAAGAAGACCTCGGCCAGCCGCTGTTTGTTCGCGATAACCGTACGGTCACGCTCACCGAAGCGGGTGAGGAGCTGCGCGTGTTTGCCCAACAGACGCTGCTGCAGTATCAGCAATTACGCCATACTATTGATCAGCAAGGACCGTCGTTGTCCGGTGAACTGCATATCTTCTGCTCAGTGACTGCCGCCTACAGCCATTTACCACCGATCCTTGACCGCTTCCGCGCCGAACACCCGTCGGTGGAAATCAAACTCACTACCGGTGATGCCGCCGATGCGATGGATAAAGTAGTCACTGGCGAGGCCGACCTGGCGATTGCCGGGAAGCCGGAAACGCTGCCTGGCGCGGTGGCCTTTTCCATGCTGGAGAATCTGGCTGTGGTATTGATAGCGCCAGCACTGCCTTGCCCGGTACGCAATCAGATTTCTGTAGAAGCCCCTGACTGGTCAACGGTACCCTTTATCATGGCTGACCAGGGGCCAGTTCGCCGCCGTATTGAGCTATGGTTCCGGCGCAATAAAATCAGCAATCCGTCGATTTACGCCACGGTGGGCGGTCACGAGGCGATGGTATCCATGGTCGCACTGGGCTGCGGCGTAGCATTGTTGCCAGAAGTGGTGCTGGAAAACAGCCCGGAGCCGGTACGTAACCGCGTGATGATTCTGGAACGTAGCGACGAAAAAACACCGTTCGAGCTGGGCGTATGCGCACAAAAAAAGCGGCTGCATGAGCCGCTTATTGATGCTTTCTGGAAGATATTGCCGAATCACTAGCCGCCGAATGGCGGCGCAAGCGCCTTATCCGGCAGATAGTCAGGGCGTAGGCCTGATAGGCGCAGTGCCATCAGGCTTCCCAAACATCACCCCGCGAGAAAAAAACGAAACGCCGGGTTATGTGTTTCATCGTGACAGTCATAGCCCAGTTCGTTCAGCCGCGTTTCGAAATCAGGTTCGTGCTCACCCAACTCAAACGCCGCCAGTACACGGCCGTAGTCAGTTCCATGACTGCGATAGTGGAACAATGAAATATTCCAGTGCGTCCCCAGTGTATGCAGAAACTTCAGCAGCGCCCCCGGCGATTCCGGGAATTCGAAGCTGAACAGCCGTTCCTGCAAGGGTTTCGACGGACGGCCGCCAACCATATAGCGCACGTGCAGCTTCGCCATTTCGTCGTCGGACAGATCCACGACGCTGTAGCCGCCGTCGCTAAGCAACTGGAGGATTTCTTTACGTTCTTCCAGACCACGACTCAGGCGTACGCCGACAAAAATGCAGGCATCTTTGGCATCGGCAAAGCGGTAGTTAAACTCGGTCACTGAACGCCCACCCAGCAACTGACAGAATTTCAGGAAACTGCCCTTCTCTTCCGGGATGGTCACCGCCAGCAGCGCTTCGCGCTGTTCCCCCAATTCACAGCGTTCAGACACGTAGCGCAGGCCATGGAAGTTAACGTTCGCACCGGACAGCACATGTGCCAGTCGTTCACCGCGAATATTGTGCTGGGCGATGTACTTTTTCATCCCCGCCAGCGCCAGCGCCCCGGAAGGTTCCGCCACCGCACGCACGTCTTCGAACAGGTCTTTCATCGCCGCACAGATAGCATCGCTATCAACGGTAATGATGTCGTCGAGGTATTCCTGGCACAGACGGAAAGTTTCGTCGCCGATACGCTTCACCGCCACACCTTCAGCAAAGAGGCCAACGCGCGGAAGATCGACCGGTTGGCCGGCATCCAGCGCCGCTTTCAGGCAGGCAGAATCCTCAGCTTCAACGGCAATCACTTTGATTTGTGGCATTAGCTGTTTGATCAGCACTGCGACACCGGCGGCCAGACCACCGCCACCGACCGGTACAAAAACACGGTCAAGATGGGCATCCTGCTGCAGTAACTCCAGCGCCAGCGTACCTTGCCCGGCAATCACCATCGGGTGATCGAATGGCGGGACCCAGGTAAAGCCTTGCTGTTGCGACAGCTCAATTGCTTTGGCTTTGGCTTCATCAAAGTTCGCCCCGTGCAGCAATACTTCGCCACCGAAACCGCGCACGGCATCGACTTTGATATCAGCGGTAGCTGTCGGCATGACAATCAGCGCCTTCACGCCTAAACGCGCAGAGGAAAAAGCGACGCCCTGGGCATGGTTTCCTGCTGATGCAGTGATCACACCATGCGCTTTCTGCGCTTCAGTCAGTCCCGCCATCATGGCATAGGCTCCGCGCAGCTTGAAGCTGTGCACGGGTTGACGGTCTTCGCGTTTCACCAGAATTACGTTATCGAGGCGCGAAGAGAGCTTGTCCATTTTTTGTAGCGGCGTGACCTGCGCTGCTTCGTACACCGGCGCACGCAGTACCGCTCTGAGATATTCAGCACCTTCCGGCGTGCCGGACAGGGGTTGTGAATCCGCCATCGTCTTAACCCCCCAGTTTCGATTTATCGCGCACCGCACCTTTGTCGGCGCTGGTTGCCAGGCTGGCATAGGCGCGCAGGGCAAAGGAGACCTGACGCTGACGATCTTTTGGTGTCCAGGCTTTGTCACCGCGAGCCTCCTGCGCTTCACGACGCGCAGCAATTTCCGCATCGCTCAACTGCAGTTGAATACCACGATTCGGGATATCGATAGCAATCATGTCGCCATCTTCAATAATCGCGATATTACCGCCGCTGGCCGCTTCCGGTGAAACGTGGCCGATAGAGAGGCCCGAAGTACCGCCAGAGAAACGGCCATCTGTTATCAGCGCACAGGCCTTGCCAAGACCCATTGATTTCAGGAAGGTGGTTGGGTAAAGCATTTCCTGCATCCCAGGTCCGCCTTTCGGCCCTTCGTAGCGAATCACCACCACGTCGCCGGCAACCACTTTGCCGCCAAGAATAGCCTCAACCGCATCGTCCTGACTTTCATACACTTTTGCCGGGCCGGTGAATTTCAGGATACTGTCATCCACGCCCGCAGTTTTCACGATACAGCCGTTTTCCGCGAAGTTACCGTACAGCACGGCTAAGCCGCCATCTTTGCTGTAGGCGTGTTCCAGCGAACGGATACAGCCTTCGGCGCGATCGTCATCCAGCGTGTCCCAGCGGCAGTCCTGCGAGAACGCCTGAGTGGTACGGATGCCCGCCGGGCCAGCGCGGAACATTTTCTTGACCGCTTCGTCCTGGGTAAGGGTGATGTCGTACTGCTCCAGCGTCTGTGCCAGGGAGAGGCCGAGGACGTTTTTCGCGTCGCGGTTCAGCAGGCCAGCTCTGTCCAGCTCGCCGAGAATCCCCAGCACGCCGCCTGCGCGGTGTACATCTTCCATATGGTATTTCTGGGTACTTGGCGCCACTTTACACAGCTGCGGAACCTTGCGGGACAGCTTATCGATATCACTCATGGTGAAGTCAATTTCCGCTTCCTGCGCCGCCGCCAGCAGGTGCAGAACGGTGTTGGTGGAGCCGCCCATGGCGATATCCAGGGTCATGGCGTTTTCAAACGCCGCCTTGCTGGCAATGTTGCGCGGCAGCGCAGAAGCATCATCCTGCTCATAGTAGCGTTTAGTCAGCTCAACGATGCGTTTACCCGCATTAAGGAACAGCGTTTTACGATCAGCGTGAGTCGCCAGCAGAGAACCATTACCCGGCTGCGACAACCCAAGCGCTTCGGTCAGACAGTTCATCGAGTTCGCGGTGAACATCCCTGAGCATGAGCCGCAGGTTGGGCAAGCAGAACGTTCAACCTGCTCGCTCTGCGAGTCGGAAACTTTCGGATCGGCGCCCTGAATCATCGCATCAACCAGATCGAGCTTGATAATTTGGTCAGAGAGCTTGGTTTTCCCGGCCTCCATCGGGCCGCCGGAAACAAAGATCACCGGAATGTTCAGGCGCAGGGAGGCCATTAACATCCCCGGGGTGATTTTGTCGCAGTTAGAGATACAGACCATCGCATCGGCGCAGTGGGCGTTAACCATGTACTCAACAGAGTCAGCGATCAGCTCGCGCGACGGCAGTGAATACAGCATGCCCCCGTGGCCCATGGCGATACCATCATCCACAGCAATGGTGTTGAACTCTTTCGCCACACCGCCTGAGGCTTCGATTTGTTCGGCAACCAGCTTACCGAGATCGCGCAGGTGGACATGGCCCGGCACAAACTGGGTAAAAGAGTTCACCACAGCGATAATCGGTTTACCGAAGTCGTCATCGGTCATCCCGGTGGCGCGCCACAATGCGCGGGCACCCGCCATATTACGGCCATGGGTGGTGGTGGCAGAACGATACTTAGGCATGCTGTATATACTCCCGTCTGTCTAATCATTGGGACGGTGCGTGCCGCCCCAAATTTATGTTTATTGGTTAACCTGATCCAACCAACCGTATTTATCTTCTGTTTCACCGGTGAAGAGGCCAAAGAAGGCCTGCTGGATGCGTTTGGTGACCGGACCGCAGCGGCCTTCGCCCACCTGGATACCATCGACGCTGCGTACTGGTGTGATTTCCGCCGCGGTGCCGGACATGAACACTTCATCGGCCAGGTACAGCGATTCACGGGACAGCACCTGCTCACGCACTTCGATATCGAGATCTTTCGCCAACTTAATGATCGCGTCACGGGTGATACCTGGCAGCGCGGAAGAGGTAAATGGTGGGGTAAACAGAATGCCGTCTTTAACTTCAAACAGGTTTTCGCCCGCGCCTTCGGAGATGTAACCATTCACATCCAGCGCAATACCTTCCTGATAACCATGACGACGCGCTTCGCTACCCACCAGCAGCGAAGACAGATAGTTACCACCCGCTTTAGCCGCAGTAGGGATAGTGTTTGGCGCAACGCGGTTCCAGGAAGAAACCATCGCATCGATCCCCTGTTCCAGCGCTTCAGCACCAAGGTAAGCCCCCCACGGGAACGCGGCGATAATCACGTCTGTGGTGTAACCCGCCGGCGGGTTAACGCCCATCCCCACATCGCCAACAAACACCAGCGGACGGATATAGGCGCTGGTCAGGTTGTTTTTACGAATCACCTCGCGGCAAGCTTCCATCAGCTCATCAACGCTCTGAGAGACCGGAAAACGATAGATCTTGGCTGAATCACGCAGACGCTGCATATGTTCGCGATGACGGAACACCACCGGGCCTTTGTGAGAATCGTAGCAACGGATACCTTCAAATACGGAAGTACCGTAATGCAGTGCGTGGGACATCACGTGAACCTTCGCGTCTTCCCAACGAATCATCTCGCCATTAGACCAAATGTAATCAGCTTTTTTCGTCGTCATTTTTCTTCCTTTTGCGCTCAGGCGCGGATTTGTTGTGATGTGGTTGTACTCTGGCAGATGGCAACATGTGCAACGTCTACCAGTTTACTTAACTGACTAAACAGTAAGTCGACCGACCGGAGGCTGGCAACGGTCAATTCGATATTTATATTCTGCGCATCGCTGGCGGCTTCCATATTCATGGAGCACACCTGAAAACCACGATGTCGTACCACGCGTAAAACACGTTCTAACGTTTCCGGATTGAAACGAGCCTCAACGGCGACCTGATGTTGCATCATGATAATTTCTCCAGCATTTCTGAGTTGCTGGCGCCAGGCGGCACCAGAGGCCAGACATTCTCAAGTTCGTCGATTGAGACATGAAGCAGATATGGCCCCTCGCTGTTCAGCATGGTGTCGAGTGCCGCTTCAACCTGGTCTTTACGGGTGATGTGCTGACCAGGTATGCCGAAGGCGCTGGCCAACATGAGGAAATCGGGGTTATCGGTAAGGGTGGTTTCGCTATAACGTTCCTGGAAAAACAGCTGCTGCCATTGTCGCACCATGCCTAACCGCTGGTTGTCGAGTAAAACTATCTTCAGCGGCAACTGCTTGCGTTTTACGGTGCCGAGTTCCTGTACATTCATCATGAAGGAACCGTCACCGGAGATACAGATTACCGTATCGTTCGGGCGAGCAACCTGTACGCCAACCGCGGCAGGTAAACCAAAGCCCATCGTACCCAGGCCGCTCGAGGTAATGAAATTTTCCGGGCGGGTATAGGTCATATGCTGTGCAGACCACATCTGATGCTGGCCAACATCCGTCGTAACAACGCTATCGGCTGGTTTACGGTCCGACAGTTGTTTTAACAACAACGGTGCATAGATGGCCTCACCCGGATGATCGTAGCGCCAGGTATGTTCTGCTCGCAGTTCTGCACTGTGCTGACGCCAGGCGTCAACGTTCAGAGGTTGTTGTAATGCCGGTAACAGCGTATTCAAATCGCCCGGCAACGCTACGTGCGCCTGACGCAGTTTGTTCATCTCAGCCGGATCGATATCCATGTGGATCACGCTGGCGTTCGGAGCGAAGGTGTTCAGCTTGCCAGTTACCCGGTCATCAAAACGCGCCCCGACAGCGATCAGTAAGTCGCATTCCTGCACCGCAAAATTCGCGGCCTTGGTTCCGTGCATCCCCAGCATTCCCAGATAATACGGATAATCAGCGTCAACTGCGCCCAGACCTTTCAGCGTACAAGCGACTGGTAATTGGGTCAGCGCGATAAATTCACGCAGGGCAGGAACCGCCTGCGCCATACCGACGCCGCCACCTACGTACAGGATGGGTTTTTGCGCCTGCGCCAGCATGTTACGCGCCTGCTCAACGTCAGCATGAGGGAATGCGGCCGCATCTTCTACGGTCGTGAAATACGGCTCCAGCGTACCGCTGGCTAACTGGATATCTTTCGGGATATCCACCAGAACCGGACCAGGACGACCAGAATTCGCCACGGCGAAGGCTTCCGCCATAATGCGCGGCAACTCCTCCAGTGACTGGACCAGGAAGCTATGTTTGGTGCAGGACAGCGACATACCAAGCACGTCTACTTCCTGAAACGCATCGGTTCCGATGAATGGTGCAGCAACCTGGCCGGTGATGGCCACAACAGGAACGGAATCTAACAGCGCATCAGCAAGACCCGTAATCAGGTTGGTAGCACCCGGACCGGAAGTGGCAATACATACACCGGTTTTACCTGTAGAACGGGCATAGCCAATAGCCGCCATCGCCGCCCCCTGCTCATGACGGCACAACAGGTGTTCTACGCCGCCGTCATACAACGCATCGTAAACCGGCATAATTGCGCCACCAGGATAACCGAAAACGGTTTTAACCCCTTGTGCACGCAACGCATGTACCACCCACTGAGCCCCATTCATAGTTACATCCCCGCCGTAAATCTTGAGAAACAGAATTTTATGCTACCGTTCACTTTCTGCTCCTCGTGTCTGTTTTTAAGGTCAAAAAAAACCCCCGAACCTTTCGGTGCGGGGGTCTTAGTTCGTTAAGGCTTGTTTTCTAAGCCTTTCCTCGTCCAAGTGCAGCCCCGCACGGTGGGATAATAATCACCACCAAGCTAATCACGACCAGGCTAATCACTCGTAGAAGGGCTGTCATTTTTGTATTTTCTTGCATCTTGTTCGAAGGAATGCCTAAAGAGTTACCATAGAATTTGCGAATAGCACAAGATATTTTTGTTTTCATTTTTCTGACGCCGTTAACGGTTTAGATAAATACCGTTGTTTTTTATACAAAAAATATAAAATGAAAATATTTCACGTTTCAGCGCATCAGCACAACCTGCGATCCCTTTCCTCGACACACTCATACACATTTGCGAGCGTGATTCCAGACATGGAGCAAGTAATTCCTGATTACACAAAAACACAGGAATAAGCATCTAAAAACATCAATTATGCAGAATCCTGCCAGTATCTATTGCGACATAATGTTCCCTTCAGGAGGGGTTATGTCACTATCGATTGTTCACACACGCGCCGCACTCGGCGTGAATGCGCCAGCCATTACCATCGAGGTACATATCAGCAATGGTCTGCCTGGTTTAACCATGGTGGGGTTACCTGAAACGACGGTGAAAGAGGCGCGCGATCGGGTACGCAGTGCAATTATTAATAGCGGGTATGAATTCCCGGCCAGGAAGATAACCATCAACCTGGCTCCGGCTGACCTCCCCAAAGAAGGGGGTCGATATGATTTACCTATCGCTGTTGCGCTTCTGGTCGCTTCTGAGCAGCTTACACCCCATAATCTCGATACCTATGAGCTGGTAGGCGAATTAGCGCTTACAGGCGCTTTACGCGGCGTTCCAGGCGCTATATCAAGCGCAACCGAAGCGATTCGTGCAGGCCGGCGAATCATTGTCGCTAAAGAGAATGCCGCAGAGGTTGGTCTACTACACGGCGAAGGATGCCTGATTGCCGATCACCTGCAGGCGGTATGCGCATTCCTGGAAGGAAAGCATGATTTAGACAAACCGCAATCTGCAGACTTTACCGCCGAACCTTCACCAGAGGATCTCAGTGATGTTATCGGTCAGGAACAGGGTAAACGAGGGCTGGAGATTACCGCCGCTGGTGGTCACAACCTCCTGTTTATCGGCCCGCCTGGTACGGGCAAGACCATGCTGGCCAGCCGCCTCAGAGGACTGCTTCCTCCACTTAGCAACGATGAGGCGCTGGAAAGTGCAGCGATCCTCAGTCTGGTCAATTCCGATACGATACAAAAACAGTGGAAGCAACGCCCTTTTCGTTCTCCGCATCACAGTGCTTCATTAACCGCAATGGTGGGGGGTGGTTCTATTCCCGCACCGGGAGAGATCTCCCTGGCACATAACGGTATATTATTTCTGGATGAATTACCTGAGTTTGAGCGACGCACGCTGGATGCACTACGTGAGCCTATTGAGTCCGGGCAGATCCATTTGTCCCGCACGCGGGCTAAAATAACCTACCCGGCACGTTTTCAACTGATTGCTGCTATGAATCCTAGCCCAACGGGCCATTATCAGGGGAACCATAACCGCTGCAGTTCAGAACAAACGCTGCGTTATCTTAATCGACTATCAGGACCTTTTCTTGACCGCTTTGATCTCTCCCTCGAAATCCCCTTGCCACCACCCGGCATACTCAGCCAGAACGCGGTGAAAGGAGAAGACAGCGCTACGGTAAAACAACGCGTTCTGGCAGCTCGGGAACGTCAGTACCAGCGGCAAAATAAGTTAAATGCGCATCTGGACAGTCAGGATATACATAAATTTTGCATACTTCGCAGTGATGATGCGCACTGGCTTGAGGACACGTTAGCTCGTCTTGGATTGTCCATCCGCGCCTGGCTACGCCTGATAAAAGTCGCACGTACCATTGCGGATATTGAACAGTGCGACCATATCACCCGCCAGCACTTGCAGGAGGCCGTTGCTTATCGGGCGATAGACAGGTTATTAATTCACCTGCAGAAATTACAGGCATAAAAAAAGGGCTTACGCCCTTTTTTTATTAATCATCAGATTCGGTGTAATCTTCTGCACCTTCTACCTGAGGTTTCCCGCCAGACAGAGTATGGAAACGTTTCGGACGCTTAATCCGCGTCATGTACTTGGACCACACACGCTCAGCTTCAGTAACCGGTTCGCGTTCACCGCGGCATACCGCAACAAACAATTTTTCTTCTTCAGTTACTGGCTCACGTTTACCCAGATCCAGCTCGTTGAAGGCATAGCCATGACGCTCAAGCAGTTGTGCCTCTTTAATGGTGAAATCACCATGACGGGAGAATCCGCGGGGGTAATATTTATTGTCGAAATATCGATTAGTCGTCGTAAAGCTTTCCGCCATCCTGCACGCTCCTAATTCTTTGGCCGAGCTATTTATGGCGCGGAGTATTAGTTACGCTTGACAGAGCGTCAAACAAAAGATTTAAATCATCACGACAAATAATTTTATGGAGCGCGTTGTGGATACGGAATTGTTAAAAACTTTCCTGGAAGTTAGCCGGACACGCCACTTTGGTCGGGCAGCTGAAGCGCTCTACTTGACCCAGTCGGCGGTGAGTTTTCGGATCAGACAACTGGAAAATCAACTGGGTGTGAACCTGTTCACCCGACACAGAAACAATATTCGTTTGACCGCTGCAGGTGAAAAATTATTGCCTTACGCAGAAACGCTGATGAATACATGGCAAGCAGCACGTAAGGAGGTCGCAAATACCTCACGGCACAACGAATTTTCGATCGGTGCCAGTGCATCCCTTTGGGAATGCATGCTCAATGACTGGTTGCGGCGTTTATACCAATCTCAGGAGCCACAATCCAGCCTGCAGTTTGAAGCGCGAATCGCTCAACGCCAGTCGCTAGTAAAGCAGCTCCATGAACGACAGCTGGATCTGTTAATTACGACCGAAACCCCAAAAATGGACGAATTTAGCAGCCAACTGTTGGGATATTTCACGCTGGCGCTTTATTGCAGTACCCCTTCGCAAACCAAAGATGAACTGAATTACCTACGCCTGGAATGGGGACCGGATTTTCAGCAGCACGAAGCGGGATTGATTGCTGGAGATGAAGTGCCGGTACTTACCACCAGTTCTGCAGAACTGGCAAGACAGCAACTTTCTGTAATTAAAGGGTTTAGTTGGCTTCCCGTCAGTTGGGCCAGAACCAAAAGCGATCTTCATACAGTTACTGACAGTGCGACTCTTTCACGTCCGTTATATGCGGTTTGGCTGCAAAATAGCGACAAACATGCACTTATTCGCGATCTGCTGAAAACAAATATTTTGGAAGATTAATGAAAACGCTGGCAAGGATGCCGGGAAAAAATGAACTGGAAGATCTCGAACATAATGTTCAGGTAAAAAAAATCCTTAGCAAGGATGCTAAGGATTGTTTCTGGCAGGGGCGGAGAGACTCGAACTCGCGACACCCGGTTTTGGAGACCGGTGCTCTACCAACTGAGCTACGCCCCTAAATTTTCTTATCATTAAGCCTGCTTAGTAGCAGGCTTAATTCTCTAATAAGTGGCGGAACGGACGGGACTCGAACCCGCGACCCCCTGCGTGACAGGCAGGTATTCTAACCAACTGAACTACCG